>JACDED010000002.1:74035-96506 GCA_013816615.1 Bacteroidota bacterium | reverse complement strand
CGATTTTATTTCAGATGAAATTAAAAATATATCGAGCGAAAAGGTCATGTCTATATGCGGATTTAGGTATGTTTTTAACAATTTAATTTGGACTACTTAATAACTGAATTTGGTATTAATTAATGCCGAAAGATCTTGAGCTCATAATGACCGGGAAAAACCAGAACATCATTCATACAGTTGGCCAATATGGTAAGCAACTGTTGGGTTTTATTCGTACTAAAGTTAATAATGATGAAGACGCTGAAGATATTTTACAGGATGTTTGGTATCAGTACAGCAATTTAGATGAGATAGAAGCTATTGACAGTATAAGCGGTTGGTTGTATCGCGTAGCAAAAAATAAAATTACCGATCGCTTCAGGAAAAAGAAAACAGAAAATTTAGAAGATCATTCTTATGAAAATGAAGAAGGTGAAATAAATTTTAAAGAAATTCTTTTAGCCGATTCACAAACCCCCGAGAACACCTTCTTTAAAAAAATGTTTTGGGAAGAATTAATGAATGCTTTGGAAGACCTGCCTGAAAAGCAACGTGAGGCTTTTGTGCAAAGTGAGTTGGAAGATAAAACACTTCAGCAAATTGCCGATGAAAACGGCGAGAACATTAAAACAATTATTTCACGAAAGGGTTACGCCGTAAAGTTTTTACGCGAACGCTTAAATAATTTATATAAAGATTTTTTAAACTTTTAATATTATAACTATGAACTCAGAATTTAAACACAAAAGAAGGTTTTTCTTTTTTCCATTAATAGCTGCCGCTTTTATTTTAGGGGCCGGTTATGCGGTTATGTTTTTATGGAATACTATTTTGCCTTCAGTAATTCCTGCGGTTGGAACATTAACTTACATACAGGCAATTGGTTTATTAATTTTATGCCGGATTTTGTTTGGGGGTTTTAAAGCCCGCGGTGGCTATGGTGGCAATGGCTACAGGGGTGGCCCACCTTGGAGGCAAAAAATGATGAACATGAGCGAAGAAGAGCGCGAAAAATTTAAGAACGAATGGAAAGAAAGATGTGGAAGGAAATAAAAAATTATCTTAATTAATTATAAACGATACACCCGCCTGAATATTTAGTGATTCGAATTTTTGACTAAAGTGTGTATACGTAAAAGTATTATTGCTTGTAGAAATATATACATCTTTAAATTCAGCCTTGCCCGAAAAATAATTTGCGCAAACGTTTATCCCGAAAAAATCGTTGAACTTATACAAAAGACCTCCGTTTAGCAAAAAGCCTGCTGCGCTTGTAGATGAAGAGCTTTGAGTAACAGTTGCTTTTACGCCTGTATTCATATCAATCCCTGTAGTTGCTATCATTGGTGTAACATATTTTGGTAAGCCAACACACGCGCTGCCGAATAACGAAAGCCCGTTAATGTCTTTAACCGGCAGTGTAAGGTACAATCCGCCATAAAAGCCTTTTATATTCCAGTTAGTGGTTTTTGTTGTAAAAGTAATGCCGGGGTTTGAGGCCAAAAGCTCTTTATTAAACGCATCGCTTGCAAAAGCATTTGCCTGGTAATTATATGCCGCGCAAGCTCCTACATATGTAGAAAGCTTTAACACCATTGACGCCTGGAAGGCCAAGCCTTTTAATGCTAATCCGGAGGTGCTACGGCTAAGATCTTTACTTGCGTATTCGCCAAGCGGCTTACTAGACCCCCCGGAAAAGTTCAAAAGAACCGTTTCTTTTTTTTCCAGCGTTACTGTTGGAGTGGTTTGGCTACAATTACCCGCAAAGCTATATCCCGTTAAACAAAAGGAAATGAAAAAAAGTATTGATCTGGTGTTCTTCAAGAAAAAGCTATTTAACAAAAGTAAAGATAAAACAGTTTCCCGACAACCATTTTTTATATAGAATATTTTTTTGGGCATTTTAAAGTAAAATAAAACTTCATCCGTCCACTATAATATACGGCCACTTAATAGCGCTTTATGCGGCCAAAACAAACCTTTAAACTAAAAACAAAATGATAAAACAAATCTTAAAAACAGTATTGGCGGGCATTTTAGCCGGTGTAGCCTTATTTATGATGCCTTTTTTATTAATTAAAGTGCTCATATTCTTTTTATTAATTAAAGCCATATTTCGTTTACTGGGCGGGCGAAGACGCCATCACCACTGGCAATATGCCTATGCTCACAAGTACAAAAACATGAGTGAAGAAGAGCGTGCGGCCTTTACACAAAAGTATGGTAACCGTTGTGGCTGGAATTCGAAGTGGGAATCGCACAATTGTGGCGCTGAAGATGGCGAAGCAAAAAAAGAAGACAAAACAACAAACGTTTAATTAATTTAAAATTTTATAAAATGAGAAGAGGAACAAAAATAACGGTGTTTATTGCCAGTATGGCTTTAACCGTAGGAAGCTTGGTTGCGTTTGTTGGTCCGCGCCATTGCGGGCACCACGGTATGTACAGGCATTGCGATAAAATGAATGATAATACTCATTATGGAAATTGCGCTAATTGGAACGATCATTCTGGTGGGAATTCAACGAAGGTTAATTAAATTTTAGTTCTCCTATTCCCCCTTTTTTCAAAGGGGGTTAGGGGGATTTTTTACGCTTTAGTAAGAAGAAGCGTAGACCGTTTTATAATAAATTATGATCTCATAACAGTCAATCCCCTGCCCCTTCTCCAAGAGGGAATAAATATTAAACGATCTCTGCTTTACTTGTACCGTTATATTGAATAACAAGGTGGTGATCTTCCTGCTTAATTTTATTTTCGCTTGAGAAGGTTGTATAATTAAAATTCAACGGCAAAATAACGTAACGGTATTTATGGTGATTTAATTTGCGTTGCTCAATTACTTTAAATTTTTCGGTATGGCCAATTTCTTCTAAAAATAATTCTTTTGGTTTTACTTTAAAATGTAAATAATAATCTACCGCAATTAATTGTTTTATTACAGGGTCGCTATTGTATTCTTTATCTACAAATTGCGTAATGATATCAAACACGTCGGTTAAAGAATATTTATGATAATCGCGCTGTGTACCAAAATGTATTCCTAATCCCAGTAAAAAATCAAAAATACTGTAATGCGTGGCAACATATTTTAATGTGTTAACCGCTTTTTTACCATTCCAGTAAATTTCTAAAGCGTGTTCTAATTTTACGATATCTGCCAGTTGCTGTTTTGATAAATAATTGCTTTCAATAATTTGATACGGCGGCATGGGGTCGAATACAAAGCCGTGTTCTTTATACTTATCGCGCACCGGTGTGCCTTTTAAGAACTTTAAAAAGCCAAGCTGCATTTCGGGCGCAAACAACTTAAATACTTCTTCTATGCTGTATTTAATGTCGCTCCATTCATCTAAAGCCAAACCAACAATAAGATCCAAATGCATTTCGATCTTATAATCCAGTTGCTGAATTATACTTTTTGTTTTTTCGAAGCTTTGTTTACGGCTTACCTGTAAATTTGCTTTTTGATTAACGGTTTGTATGCCGATCTCAAAACGAAATAGTCCCTTCGGCACAAACTCGTGAATGAATTTTATAATATCCGGATGTAAAATATCCGCTGTGATCTCGAATTGAAAAACATTTTGTGGACGGTGGTTCTCTAAAATAAATTTAAAAATATCAATAGTAAAGTCTCGCTTAATATTAAAGGTGCGATCTAAGAACTTTACTACTTTACCGTGTTGCATCATAAACAACAAGGTTGCTTTAATACTGGCGTTTGGTAAATAACGTACTTTGTTATCGAGGCTGGCTAAACAAAACTCGCATTTATAAGGACAGCCGCGCGATGTTTCGATATATAAAACTTTATTAGCTAATGTTTCCACGTCATCAAACTGGTAAGGCATGCTGTTTTCAAACTGTTTAAGATCGAACATTGGCGCTTGTGGATTTACCACAACTTTTCCGTCTTGTTTTCTTACAAGACTTGGCACATGCTCAATATTGGGAAATGAGTTAATAAACTCTTTAAACGGCGTTTCGCCCTCGCCTATTACAATATAATCTACTCCTTCAAGTGCAATTACTTCGTCGTATTCGTAGCTTACTTCGGGCCCGCCCAATAAAATCTTTATAGTGGGGTTAAGTGCTTTTATTTTTTTTACTACTTCTAAAGTTTGAGTGATGTTCCAGATATAACAACTAAAAGCAACTACATCAAAGGCGGCACACTCGGCGGCAACCTCATCTTTTGGTTCTTTAATGGTAAACTCTTTCCACTCAAGCCCTTTATGGTCGTTATTTAATTCATACAATAATCTTATAGCAAGATTTGTATGAATATATTTTGCGTTAAGTGTAGTAAGTAATATGCGCATGGCCCGCAAAGATACGATTTTATACAGTTTTTAGAAACTAAATCATTTAGAGAGCGGCTTTTGAGTTTTCTTCCATTATTTGGAAAGGCCCCGTAACGCTTTATTATCGAGCGATGCAAAAGAGGGCGCTAATGCAAAACGATTTTTTACACTACAAGTAATTCAAAAATCTTACATGTGTAGTTTTGATTTCACTTCAGGATTTTAATCCGCCTGTGATCCACCTAATTTTACTTTAATAAAACGTTAACCAAATAAAACCCATTTTATGAAAACAAATCTTACACTACTAAGCCTAATTCTTATACCGGCGTTTAACTTTGCGCAGTTTGCGTCTAATATAGAAATAGATTTTGATTCTGAGTACAACACATCTGGCGTTGCATCTACAGTTAACTATTCTGAAGTGTTTAATAATTCGGCGTTTATTAAACCATATATGAAACCAACAAAATTAGCGGGTGGCGTAAATAGTCAATACCCTGAGCTTGGCGCGTTAGTATCACCGGATGGTAAAACACTTTATTTTAGCCGTTACCAGGATCCAAACAATATTGCGGGTGCAAATGATGAGGAAGATATTTGGTATGCAGATTGGAATGAAACAACAAATACATGGGGCGAAGCAAAAAACATTGGCGCGCCTTTAAATAATAAATATCCAAACTATATTAATTCTATTTCGCCAGATGGTAATACTTTATTACTTGGCAATACCTATTTAGAAAACGGCAAAATGAGCAACGGTTTATCTCTAAGTCACCGCACTAAAGAGGGCTGGAGTTTTCCAACAGAAATTAAGATTGATAGCGTTATTAAAAACACTAATTGGTCGGGATCTCATTTATCAAACACTCAAAAAGTTTTATTATTATCCTACGAACAAAATAAAAACACAATAGGTCAACGCGATCTTTATGTAAGTTTTATTAAAGCGGACAATACATGGAGCAAGCCTGTAAACTTGGGCGCAACGATTAATACAAAAGGTATGGAGTCTTCGCCGTTTTTAGCAGCAGACGATAGTACTTTATATTTTACAAGCGATGGTTTAAAGGGTTACGGTGGAAATGATATTTATGTAACGCGCCGTTTAGATGATAGCTGGCAAAAATGGACGACTCCAAGAAATTTAGGTCCGATCGTAAATTCAGAAAGTCACCAATCTTTTTTCTCAGTCTCTAATGGTAATATTTATTTTTCTTCGGAAGCAGAAACACAAGGCAACCTGGATATGTTTATGTTAACATTACCGGAGCCAATTGAAAACAATAATACAGAAAAAATATCTGCAACTGTTTTTGCGGGCATTACCGAAACCCCTTTAAATATTGAAACATCCGGGTTTGAATTATTAAACTCTAACATGTCTCTAAGCACTGTGTTTTTTGATTTTAATAAATCAGATCTTAAAAAAACAACCATTTATGAACTAAACCGCATTAGTAAATTATTGATAGAGCATCCGGCGATGTTATTACAGATTACAGGTCATACAGACAATGTTGGTTCGGGCAGATACAATAGTTATTTATCTGAAAAAAGAACAGGCGCTATTGTTTATTACTTAACCAATCTATCGGATATAGATATAAAACGCATCTCTGTGAAAAATCTTGGTGAAAGCGAGCCAATAGCGGATAATACAACAGAAGAGGGGCGTGGTTTAAACCGCAGGGTTGAAATGAAGTTAAAAGCAAAACCTGTGATAAATTAACATTAATTTAAAACGAAACATCATGTTTAAAGCAATAACCAGGTATTTTGATAATATGTCGAAAACCATCATTTACGATACCAATAAAATAAAGATAGGCGCAAAACCATTTATAGGAGAACAGGTTGTTTTTTATAATAATGTTCCGGTTGAAACGAATGGTTTTTTTGGCGGAGTCACAAGTGCTTTTATTGCTATTGAAAATGAAAGACAGGTACAGTACAACATTACTATTTGTTTACGCTGGCACTGCTGTGGGTTTTATACTGTTGTAAAAAGACAAGGTCAAACACTTTATTCAGATAAATAAAAAACATTAGTTGTGTATAAGGGAAAAGCCGGTCTGTGTTGTAGCAGCCGGCTTTTATTTTTATTAATTTTTTTGCGTTATATTTTTACACCAATGATGCAAACATTCCTTCGACAGGCTCAGGATAAACTGACTCGTTTGCCGTTATATTTTTACGCCAATGATGCAAACATCGTCAACCTGCTCCAATTGGCCTCTCCAGTTTTCAAACGCATCTTGTAGTTTTTGTTTTTGTTTTTCCATTGTATCATCAACGTTCGCTAACAAAAATTCACCTAATTGTTTGTATTTGAATTTTTTTCCTTTAGCGCCTCCAAACTGATCAGCAAAACCATCGGTAAATGTATACACAATATCACCTTTTTGAAGATCCACTTTTTGAAGTGTAAAGGGTTTTGTTTCGTCATGGTATTTTCCAACCGGCATTTTATCCGGCTTGTATTCAATAATTTTTTTATCACGCACCAACCAAAGTGGGTTATTTGCAGCAGCAAACTCCATGGTCATATTTTTAAAATCATATGCACATAATACGCAATCCATTCCATCTTTACTTTCTTCTTCGCTTCCTTCAGGATTTAAAGAAGCAATAATACCTTTACGCATATTATCTAAAATCTCGTTTGGGTGAACAAGGTTTTTTTCGATAATAGATTCATTTAAACGGGAAATTCCCACCATACTCATTAATGCACCGGGAACCCCATGCCCTGTACAATCGGCAGTACATAAATAAAAAATTTCGTTTTGGCTGCCTGCGGGTTTATGCGATTGTGCATAATAAAAATCACCACTCACAATATCCTTTGGTTTGTAAAGAATAAAAAAGTTTTTTGTTTCAGATGCTGTTGCTGTTTCCATGATTCTAAATTAAGGTTTTTTATTTAAAGCTGTCAAATTTCTGGCAATATATTTTTCAGTAGGCAATAAAGACTGTTGTATGCGCTTGGCATAATGAATGCTTTGTAGTATTTCTGCTTGCTTTTCTTCAATAACAGCTTTTTGAGCTTCTGTTTCTTTATTTTTTATTTCGATAAGCTGTTTTTGTTTCCGGGTTATTCTAAGCGAACGTAAAATAAATATTGAAAAAATAAAAACCAGGATCAGTACTAATGAAATAAAGAGAAGTATCAATCTTTGTTTTTTGCTCTCTGCTTTTGTGATCACATCTTTCTTTTCCTGTTCGGCTTTTAACGCTGCTTCTTTTTTATCAAATTCATAATTCAATTCATAGCGGGCTTGTTCTTTGTTTTGTTCCTCATTGCTTAAAGAGTCTTTTAACATGATCATTTGTTTATAATGCATAAAAGCTTTTTTTTCATTACCCATTTCACTGTATAGCAATTGCAAAAAATCCTCGTTATCTCTTCTCAAATCAACTGCGCCAATCTTGTAAGATAAATCCAATGCTTTTAAAAGATACGTTTCGGCCGGTTTATATTTTTTTTCGGTAGTGTAAAGCGCTCCTATATAGCCTAGTTTGGCTGCTATTCCTCTTGAGTCCTGTATTTCCTCATCCATTTTTAAAGCTTTAAAATAGCACTCTAATGCTTTATCGTAAAGCGAGTCGGGTTTATTACCGCTATTGTTTTTTGTAAGGTCGGTGCCTTTTAGCTCATAAACAAGCCCCATATTGCCAAGGCAATTGGCAACGCCGCTTTTGTTTTTAAGCACTTCGTATATGCTCAGCGCGTTATTATAATATTCAAGTGCTTTGTCATATTCTTTTTTATTTGCATAAAGAACCCCAACATTAGCGTAACATCTCGCAACCCCGGGTATATTTTTCTGTGCCTTTTCTATTTCAAGCGATTTTAAATAATATTCGAGTGCTTTTTTATTATCGCCCTGGCTGGCATAAACCGACCCCAGGTTACCAAGAGTAGTTGCAATACCATTTTGATCTTTTAGTTCTTCAAAGAGCCTTAAAATTTTAAAATCATATTCTATTGCTTTCGAATAGTTGCCCTGGTTCCAATAAACCACGCTTATATTGCCATAGTCGCGGGCAATATATTTTTTTTCTTTTTGTTCTTCATCAATTTTTAAAGCGGCATTATAACATTCAAGGGCTTGCTGATATTCTCCTCTTAACCGGTGCAAAATTCCTTTTTTGGTTAATGCTCCTGCGGCTATTTTTTTATATCCTTCTTCATTAGCAAGTGTAAAAGCCTTGTTATAAAAATCAAAAGCTTCTGCCAGCTTTTCTTCTCCTTCTTTATATTCTCCCATGGAGAGGTAGGCATTTATAATTCCTTTCTTATAATTTAGCCGTGTAGCAAGGCTAAAAGATTCCTGCAGGTATTTTTTTCCCAAACCATTCTCTACTCCCTTATAAGCTATACTTAAATTTCTAAGGGTTTTTACTTTAGTGGTATCATCTTTTTGAGCGGCAATTTCTTTTAATAAAGAATCTATATTTAACTGCTGTGCTATGGCTTTTGGAGCATAGCAAAAAAATGAAAAAAATAAAAAACAGTTAAAAAGTATTTTCATTTACTGAAACCTGATTACCCAAATATAAACGAAATTATCAGCAATGACAATTGATTAGCCGTGATTGCCCATTTAAAATAATACTACAAATTGTAGCAATAAGCAGCTACTTAATGTAGTAATTTTACATTATGCAAAGACAAATTGCGCATTTAGATCTGGATAGTTTTTTTGTGTCGGTAGAGCGCCTTCGCAACAGCGCGTATATTGGCAAACCGCTTATTATTGGCGGTACCAGTAACCGTGGTGTTATCTCATCCTGCAGTTACGAAGCGCGCAAATATGGTTTAAGATCGGCCATGCCAATTAAACAGGCAAAAATGCTTTGCCCGGATACTGTAGGAATTTACATTACACCCGATATGGATGTGTATTCTAAATACTCCCAAATAGTAACCGAAATAATAGAAACTAAATCACCCTTATATGAAAAATCAAGTATCGACGAGCACTACATCGACCTTACAGGAATGGACAAGTTTTTTAACTGTCTTAAATGGGTCAAAGAACTCAGACAAACCATTATTAAAGAAAGCGGACTCCCCATCTCGTTTGGTTTGTCGGTTAACAAAACAGTTTCAAAAATAGCAACCGATCACAGTAAGCCCGATGGCGAAAAATATGTTCCGCAAGAAGATGTGTTGCCTTTTCTTTCGCCTTTAACTGTAGATAAGATACCTATGGTTGGCGCAAAAACCAATGAGCAATTAAAACAACTGGGTATTACTAC
This sequence comes from Bacteroidota bacterium, assembly GCA_013816615.1. GTDB lineage: Bacteria > Bacteroidota > Bacteroidia > B-17B0 > Aurantibacillaceae > Aurantibacillus. The sequence continues at coordinate 86,946 of JACDED010000002.1, read as the reverse complement.
GATACAGGGCTTGCGTGAAGTGCCAATAGAATTACTGCAAAAAGTTTTTGGCAAGGGCGGCGTTTCTTTATGGGAAAAAGCGCGGGGTATTGATACGTCTGCCGTAGAGCCTTATAGCGAACGTAAATCTATCAGCAGCGAAATGACCTTTGGTAAAGATACCATTGATATTAAAATGCTGGATGAGCTTATTGCAGGTATGGTTGAAGAGGTTTGCTTTCAATTGCGCAAAGAAGGAAAAGTGGCTGGCTGTGTTTGTATTAAGCTGCGCTATTCTAATTTTGATACACATACCATTCAGCAAAAAATTTCGCTTACGGCTTTTGATCATCAAATTGTTTCGATAGCAAAGGGGCTTTTTAAAAAGCTTTACGAAAAGCGCATGCTGATCCGTTTAATTGGTGTAAAGCTGACCGATCTTTGCCAGGGCAACCAGCAAATCAATTTGTTCGATAATACAACAAGTCAAATAAGTTTATATCAAACCTTAGATAAAATAAAAAAGCGTTTTGGCGATAATTCAGTTATGCATTGCCCGGGTTTATTATTGCATCAAAAAGAAAATCCAAAAAATCCAACTGCTAAAACTTCCCTTCGCTAATCTATGTTATGTGGCTTAACTGTCATACTTTTTACAGCCTTAAATACGGCACATTATCTGTTGAGCAATTACTTCAGCTGGCATCACAGCATAGCGCTGGAACTATTGTCGTTACAGATATAAATAATTCTACCGGTGTTTTAGAATCCATAAAGTATTGCCAGGAAAATAAACTTTCTCTTAAGATCCTTGCCGGTATTGAGTTTCGTGGCAAATCAGACTTTGATTATTTATATACCGGTATTGCAAAGAACAACGATGGTTTTTCTTTTTTAAATGAATTTTTAACCGAGCACAATTTATCGGGCAAGCCCCTACCCGCTCAGCCACCGCAAAGCGTAAATGTTTATTGGATCTATCGTTTAAAGAATTTCCCTTTTGTTTTACAAGAGAATGAATTTATTGGCGCGGGCTTAAATGATTTATTACGCATATTCCGTTACAAGGGTTTAGAAGATAAAATGATTTTCTTCCACCCTGTTTCATTTGCAGAAGCCGACCATTTTGAAGTGCATAAATACCTTCGTGCTATTTCGTTAAACACGCTTATCTCAAAATTAACACCCGAACAACACGCTTATAACAACGAATTCTTTGTTGAGAGAACCGCTTTGCAAAAACGATTAGAAGGCTATGAGTTTCTTTTAGAGAATGCAGAAAAGCTTCTCGCTACCTGCAGTTTTGAATTTAATTTTAAAGATAGTAAGAATAAAAAGGTTTTCTCCGGATCTATGGAAGAAGATAAGGCGTTGCTTCAAAAACTGGCTTACGAGGGTCTTGAAAAACGATTTGGAACAAGCGTTCCGAATGCAAAAGCCAGAGTTGACCATGAGCTGGATATTATAAACAAGATGGGCTTCGCTTCTTACTTTTTAATTACCTGGGATATTGTTCGTTTTAGTATGAGCAAAGATATTTATCATGTTGGCAGAGGCTCGGGCGCAAACAGTGTTGTTGCTTATTGTTTAAAGATAACAGATGTTGATCCTATTGCACTGGATCTTTATTTTGAACGCTTCTTAAATCCGGAGCGCTCTGTGCCTCCCGATTTTGATATTGATTATTGTTGGAAGGATCGTGATGTTGTATTGGATTATGTGTTCGAAAAATACGGTGCAAAACACACAGCGTTACTTGGCACGGTAACTAATTTTAAAGACCGCAGTATGATCCGCGAATTAGGGAAAGTATTTGGGTTACCAAAACAGCAGATAGAAACCCTTGTAAATATTCCTGAAGAAAAAGTAAAAGAAGCGCTTGAGAAAAAAGAGTTTGACGAGCTCACAACCATGATCTTTAAAATTGGTGCGAGTTTACAACACACACCAAATTACCGTTCTATTCATGCCGGCGGTATTTTAATTTCGGAGTTACCCCTCTCCTATTACACCGCTTTAGATCTTCCGCCAAAAGGATATCCAACTGTGCAATGGGATATGTATACTGCAGAAGAGATTGGTTTTGAAAAACTGGATATTTTATCACAACGTGGAATAGGGCATATTAACGATGCAGTAAAACTCATTAAGAAAAACAAAGGAGTAGATGTTGATATTCATAATGTGCAAAGCTTTATGGAGGATCCAAAAATAAAAGAGCATTTACGCAACGGCGATTCTATTGGTTGTTTTTATGTTGAAAGTCCTGCGATGAGAGGTTTGCTTCGTAAGCTAAAATGCGATACGTATTTAATGCTTACTGCGGCAAGTTCAATTATTCGTCCCGGAGTTTCAAGCAGTGGAATGATGAAAGAATTTATAAGGCGCTTTCATAACCAGGACGATATTCAATACGCACATCCAATTATGAAAGAACAGTTGGAAGAAACTTTTGGTGTAATGATCTACCAGGAAGATGTTTTAAAAATTGGCCATCATTACGGCGGATTAAATTTAGCGGAAGCGGATATGCTACGCCGTTTAATGAGCGGAAAGAAAAGAGGGACCCAACACCTCATTACCATAAAGAAAAAGTTCTTCGATAATTGTAGGGCAAAAGGATATGATGAAGAGGTAAGCAAGATCATCTGGTTTCAAATGGAGAGTTTTGCGGGCTTTAGTTTTAGCAAAGCACATTCGGCAAGTTATGCCGTTGAAAGCTATCAGAGTTTGTATTTAAAGGCGTATTACCCACTCGAGTTTATTGTGGGTGTTATAAACAACTTTGGAGGCTTTTATCGCACCTGGGTTTACATTTATGAAGCAAAGAATTTGGGAGGCACGGTTCACTTGCCTTGTGTAAATCATAGCGAGAATTTAACTACGCTTTATGGTTCGGACATTTATCTTGGATTTATACATGTAAAAAGCCTGGAGAAAAACATAATACAAACCCTAATTAGGGAAAGAGAAGAGCAGGGGATCTATCGGGATTTTGCAGATATGGTTTCAAGAACCAGGATCAAACTAGAACAATTATTGATACTTATAAAATGTGGCGCATGCCGTATCTTTGATATGAACAAGAAAAGTTTATACTGGAATGCGTACTATATGCTGGGAAAAGAAGTAGGTAGGCCCGAGAACACATTAAAGATGTTTGCCGAACCGGCTAAGCAGTTTTTCCTCCCTAAATTACCCGTCTCATTTGTAGAATATTTGTTTGATGAATTAGCCCTATATAATTTCCCAATCACTAATGACTTCTATAGTTTAATTAAAACCCCTTTTAGAGGAGATCTCTTAACTAAAGACTTATTATCCCACACAGGTAAAACGGTAAGGCTAATGGGCAACTTTGTAAACGAGAGAGTGGTTTATACAAAGCAAGGATACCGAATGGCCTTTGGAACTTTTATAGATGCCGTAGGAGACTTTTTTGATACGGTACACTTTCCGGATGTATATGCGCAATATCGTTTTGAAGGAATAGGAATCTATTTAATTGAAGGAGTAATTACAGAAGAGTTCGGGTTTCCTATGCTGGAAGCAAAACGAATGGGTAAGGTTAAGATCATGAACCAGGACGATGCAATAGAGTTATTAACTCAATCTCCTAACAAAGGATCTATGGGTCCGTATATTGCAGCTTATAGTTCCACGTGAAACATTCTCTATAGGTTTGCTTCGATATTTTCGACAAGCTCAGTAACCTCTCAGCAATCTGAAAACTCCAATATAAGTCATTGAGCTTGTCGAAACGACAACTCCAATCAGCATGAAGGAAAAATCGCAGTAAGCACATTTCGACAAGCTCAATGCGCGAATCCTAATCCTCAAAAGAGCAAGGTCGCTGAGCGTGTCGAAGTGCTTTTCCCCAATAAAAAAAGCGGCCTAGTGACGGCCGCTTTCTTTTTGTTCCACGTGAAACAATTACTTCTTTTTGAAGACGTAAATAACGCTTGAATATTCTCCCGCGTTCTTTGCCTTAAGGTTAGATCTTAATCCATTTATAAAAGCGCTAAGGTATTTAATAGACCCGGTCTTATACTTCTCGCTAAGCATGCTTACATAAAAGCTATCAAACTTCATGGGTAACATCTCGGCTAATTTAAAATCGAAACGGTTTAAAAGCTTTTCAATAGTTTGTGGCTGGAAATGATAAAGGTGGCGAGGCACATCATAAGCTGCCCAAAACTCTTTGTAATATTGCGAGTCAAAACTTTTATGGTTTGGTACTGCAATTATTAAAACTCCTTTATCATTTAATCTTGCCCTGAAGAAGTTTAGGGTATCGCCCAAGTCAGTTACATGCTCTAAAACATGCCATAAAGTAATGGCATCAAACTTCTGACTATTGGTATATTCATTCAGCTTTACCTTATCGGGGAAAACAGTAAGTCCCATTTGAGAACCAATTTTAGCTGCTCCTTCATCGGGTTCCATGCCAAAAGCTTTCCATCCATTATCCTGGCAAACCTTTAAAAACATTCCGGTGCCACAACCATAATCTAATATTGTTCCACGCGAAACATGTTTAGAAACCAATTGGATCTTCTTCTTTAAGGTATAATTTCTAACCGCGTGGTAGAGTTGAGATATGATCCCTTTTTTTGTATTAGAATGAGAGATGTAATCTTCAGACTTATAATAGTTTCCTAAAACAGAATTATCCGGGCGAGGGTTTGTAAAATTAAAACTGCAGCTTTCGCAGGTAACAATATAAAAGTCTTCCTTGCTTACTGTATAATCCTTGCAGATCAAAGCGGGTTTAAATTTGGTTTCATTACAAACCGGGCACTTATTTATATTCATAAATCAAAACGTTCCACGTGAAACAATTACTCTTTCGCTTTACTTCTTTTCTTTGCTTGCGCTCTAAACAACCAAATTGCAAATACACAGATAAGTGAAATAAGGGCAATCAAAAAAGCATTGGTTTTGCTTTTCTCTTCTTCCAACAGAATAGAATTGCTAGCCATTAAATTTACCAGTCGCTTTTTAAGCTTATCGTTTTGCAAACTATCTCCTGAAAGCTTATTAAAATATTCACGCACCTTGTGCTTATCGGCAACAAATTCGTTTGCAATATTTATATTAAGACTGTCTTCCATCTTTACATAAAGCTCAAACATCTCTAAAGCCTTTAAATGATTTCCTGAACTCTTATTAATAAGGTATAAAGCTTTTGCCGGCGCTTTTATATCTGAAGGGAAGCCTAACTCGTTTGCAATCTTTAAACTTTTCTCAAAACACTCTTTTGCCTTTTTAAGATCCTTTTTCTTTAAATAAGCAAGTCCAAGGCTCTGTAAAGAAAAAGCGATGCTTTGTTTGTCTCCAACCTCTTCCCCTAAAAATAAACCGCGGCTAAGATATTCTATGCCCTTATCAACATCCCCCTTATTAGAGAACATGGTTCCTAAACTATTATAAGATGAGGCGGCTCCTACTTTATCTCCAATTTCATCCCTTAACTTTAAACCGGTTTCAATGCACCATTCTGCTTCAGTTAATTTACCCTGATGATAATAAAGCGTAGCAAGATTATTATAACAATATGCTTCGCCTTTTTTGTCGCCAATCTCTTTCCTTATTTTAAGGCTTTCTCGCATTGTTTTTAATGCCATAGAAGTATCACCCTTTTCTTTATAAATACTTGCCATATTATTAAGGGTTGTTCCCATGCCGGTTTTATCCCCAATCTGCTTTTGGATCTTCAGGCTTTTAGAATAGTATTCAATAGCCTTATTATAATCCAACTGCTGGTGATAAACAAAGCCAATGTTATTTAGTGAATTTGCAATACCATCTTTATCTTTAATATCAAAACGTATTTCTAATGCCCGTCGGTACAAAGTAAGCGCATATAAAATGTTACCTTTGCTTTCTTCTAAAAAGCCCTCATTATTAATTGCCGCTGCCAGAAACTCTAAATAAACCTGTTTGGTTTTACCGGTCGAAACTTCAATATGCCTTTCTGCAATTGCCTTAAGATTGGTGTTGTATTGTGGCCAAACTGTATTGTCAGTTTCTGCTTCAATTAACTGAATGTATAATTCGCACTTGGTTGAATCGGAAAAGGTTTTTTTAAGAAGCGTAAATAAAGAGTCCTTTTTTCTTTCCTGGCCAAAACAGCTTGCTGTAAGCATTACTAAAAGAAGGGCAAGGGGCTTAATATTTATTGCCATCTTTATCTTCCTAAATGAACTAATAAAACAGAAATATCTGCGGGGTTAATTCCCGAAATGCGGCTAGCCTGACCAATAGTGTGCGGCTTAAATTTCTTGAACTTTTCTATTGCTTCGGCCCCAAGACTTTTAATAGAATCATAATTGAAGCTTGGATTTATCACATAATCCTCTAAACGTTTATGTTTATCTGCATTCTCTTTCTCGCGTTCAATATATCCCTCATATTTCATAAGTATCTCTGCCTGCTCAATAGTCTCAGCATCATAACCAACTATAGCATTTGCCAATACCTGATCATGCAACACAAGATCCTTAATAGAAACATTTGGCCTTGATATTACATTAAAGTAGCGTGTTTTTTGGTTGATAGGAGCAGAGCTTACCGATTCAAGGAAACCATTGATAACAGCGGGCTCCGCGCTTGTATTTTTAAAATGATCTATGATTTTATTGTAACCGTCTATCTTTTCTGTAACGCGTTTCATGCGGTCATTTCCGGCAAGCCCCAAAGCGTTAGATATGGGCGTAAGCCTGATATCAGCATTATCCTGGCGAAGCAATAAACGATACTCGGCTCTTGAAGTAAACATACGATATGGTTCATCAGTTCCTTTTGTAACCAGATCATCGATCAATACGCCAATATAAGCTTCGTAACGATTCAGTATCAATGGTGCTTTTTCGTTTACTTTTAAGTGCGCATTAATACCAGCCATCATCCCCTGGCAAGCGGCTTCTTCGTAACCGGTTGTTCCGTTAATTTGCCCGGCAAAATATAAATGATCAACCAACTTTGTTTCAAGGGTAAGCTTTAACTGTGTTGGTGGAAAGTAATCGTATTCGATCGCATAACCCGGACGGAACATTCTCGCTTTTTCGAAGCCCGGAATTAATGCCAGGGCTTTTTGCTGAACATCTATTGGTAAAGAAGTAGAAAATCCATTTACATAGATCTCAACCGTATTCCAACCTTCAGGTTCTACAAAAAGCTGATGCCTTTCCCTTTCACTAAATCTTGTGATCTTATCTTCAATGCTTGGGCAATATCGCGGACCAAGCCCCTGTATTCTTCCCTGGAACATTGGCGATTTTTCAAAGCCAGTTTTTAAAATATCATGAACGTCCTGGTTCGTATAGGTAACGTGACAAGGAACCTGTTTTTTTATTTCTTTTGGAATTGAAAGGGGAGAAGTGCTTTTTACAAAAGGAGATGTATCATCCAAATAAGAAAATTTATCTACCACTTCGTCACCGCCCTGAACCTCCATTTTAGAGTAATCCAACGATCTTCCATCTATACGGGGCGGTGTACCGGTTTTCATCCGGCCGCTTTCAAATCCTATTTGGACTAATTGTTCCGTTATTCCATAGCTTGCAGATTCGCCTGTACGGCCCCCGCCCAGCTGCTTTTCACCAATATGTATAATTCCGTTAAGAAAAGTGCCGTTCGTAAGTACAACTGCTTTTGCTTTAAACTCAATACCCATGCCTGTTACAACGCCTTCCACACGTTTTCCGTCTTTAGAGATGATAAGCGATCTTACCATATCCTGCCAGAAATCAACGTTGGGGCTTTGTTCCAACATTTCGCGCCAAATAGTAGCAAATTGCATTCTATCATTCTGCGTACGCGGGCTCCACATGGCGGGGCCTTTGCTGCGATTCAACATTCTGAATTGTATAGCAGATCTATCAGAAACAATACCGCTGTAACCGCCCATAGCATCTATCTCGCGAACAATTTGCCCTTTGGCAATACCGCCCATGGCTGGGTTACAGCTCATTTGTGCAATGGTTTGCATATTCATGGTTACCAACAAAACTTTGGAGCCCATGTTAGCAGCAGCGGCAGCGGCTTCACAGCCTGCGTGCCCGGCACCAACTACAATTATGTCGTAACTTGTTTGCAAATAGAATACAAAGATAGGGAAATATTTTTGCTCTTACTTTTATCTACGGAAAGGAATTAACAGTATTTTAGAGTGAATTAAAAAATTTATATAATGAGAAATATTTCTACAATAATACTAGTGTTGCTATTGGTAAATTATACTAAAGCTGTAGTTTGGCACGTTGGTGCAGCGCAAACATATACTATGCCCAGCCAGGTGGCGCCATTAGTAAATCATGGTGATACGGTAAATATTGATGCCGGTACTTACAACTCTAATGTATGCGCGTGGAATAAAAATAATTTATTGATCCGTTGTATTAACGGTATGGCACACTTAAAATCCAACGGATTAAGCTTTGGGGATAAAGGTATTTGGGTTATCCAGGGAAACAATACTACGATTGATCATATTGAATTCTCTTTATGTACTTCTACTTCACAAAACGGTGCGGGAATAAGACAAGAAGGACAAAATTTAATAGTGCGCAGTTGTTATTTTCACGATAATGAAAATGGCATTTTAGCCGGCGTAATAACACCTTGCAAAATTACAGTTGAGTATTCTGAATTTAATCTAAATGGGGCGGGCGATGGCTACTCCCACAATTTATATATTGGCCACGTTGATACGTTATTATTCAGATACAACTATTCGCACCATTGCAAAATTGGGCACGAATTAAAAAGTCGCGCTAATGTAAATTACATTTTATATAACCGTATTGGCAACGAAGCAAGCGGAACCGCAAGCAGGGAAATAGATCTGCCAAATGGGGGTTTAAGTATTGTAATGGGCAATATTATTCAACAAGGTGTAAATACAACCAATTCAGGTATTATCGGTTATGGCCTGGAAGGCTTATCAAATACAGCGCCGCATAATTTTTATTTAATTAATAATACCATTGTTAACGAAAAAACTGCCGGTACTTTTGTGGCTGTACAAAATGCAACAGGTTTATACAAAGGCTACAATAATATTTTTGCAGGAACGGGCACCTTGTTAACCGGTACACCAACGGTATTAGACACTATAGCAAATAAAAAATACACGATCGCTGCCGCAGGCTTTGTAAATAGCGCAACATATAACTATCATATACTATCAGGCTGTTCTGCTATTAATTCTGCTACCACCGCAGGAGTTGCCAGCAATGGTTATAATTTAACGCCCATTAAAGAATATTTTCACCCGGCGAACCAGGTAAATAAAGTAATTCAAACAACGTTGGACATTGGCGCTTACGAATACATTTCGCCAACATCTATGAATGAATTAAATTCAAAAACTGATCTATTGATATTTGTAGATAATACTCTTCTTAAAGTAAAAACAACAGAAAAAATTTCTTCATTTAATATTTTTGATATGAGCGGGAAATTAATTCTCGATAAAAAAGCAAACGAAACTATTAATGTTTCTTCATTAACAAAAGGTATTTATATTGTTTCTATAATAAAAGAAAACGGAGACAAAATAAATAGAAAAATAGTAATTGATTAATTATAAATAAAAGTTTCTTCATAAAAAAAGCGCAGAAGAAATTCTGCGCTTTTATAATACAAATCTCAAAACTATTACTCCATTGCTTCTTCCATAGCGTCAATCTTCGACTCGCTGTATTCACCCATTTGCACGTCAATTACTTTACCATCTTTATCCAATACAAAAATGTAAGGAATCTTACGGTCAGTAATTCCTAAACTTGCAGCAGCAGCTTTCATATCAGATTTTTTAGTGTCTAACACAACCGGCCAAAAAGCTTTATCGGTACTTGCTTTAAACTCTTCGGCTATCATTTTAATGCCGGCTATCATTGGCACAAAAACAAAGTTTACATCGTATGAGGTTGACATATCCACGTTCTTTGCTTTTGATTTTACCATAAAGGTATTGTACAATGGGTTTAACCATTTCTTTAATTCCTCTTCGGCACCCCGGTGAAATGCTACAGCCATAATACTCATTTTTCCATTTTTAAAGGGAATGCTTTTGTCCTTATCATCTAAAGTAGCGCCTTGTGTATCAGGAAAAGTTTTTCCTTTTTGAGCAACACCGCTTAACGTAACGGCTAATAATGCAATTGTAAATAGTTTTTTCATAGGATTGGGTTTTAGTTGTTAAATATCAATTTTAGCCACACGTTCCTGGTGACGGCCACCTTCAAACTTTTCAGTTAAAAAAACATCAATACATTTATGAGCTTCTTCAACCGACATATATCTTGCCGGCAATACTAATATATTAGCATCGTTATGTTGGCGGGCTAAAGCGGCAATTTCATGATTCCAGCATAAAGCTGCACGAATTCCTTTATGTTTATTAGCCGTTATATTAATTCCGTTTCCACTTCCACACATTAAAATACCAAATTCAACTTCCTTATTTAACACAGCTGTTGCAACAGCATGGCCGTAATCCGGGTAGTCTGCGCGCTCGGCACTATAACAACCTTTGTCAATTACTGTATTATTTTTTACTTTTAAATAAGCAATTAATTGTTCTTTGAGTTCGAAACCCGCGTGATCAGAGCCAATGGCAATTTTTATACTCATAATTATTTATATAACCTTACAAAATATAATAATACTCAAAAATACTAATCAACGTTAATTAACACTAATAAATTAACTAACTGATAATGAACCATACAATAATAAACAAATGAACAAGTGCTGTGTTAACTACCCAAATTGAGCGTTAATAAGTATCAAAAGAATAATGATGCTATATCAAACAACTATATCGTATGCAATTATTTTTACCAAATCCTAGCATAGTTATAATTTTAAGTTAGAATTTATAAGAGGTATTTTAGGCTTGCTAACACTTTTAAAACTCACTTAGTTATTAAGACTCATAAGTACTAACTATTGTTAATAGTAGTTACTATATTTGAATTCAGCACTTTAAACCCTTAACTTTGTTAATTATGTGTTAACTAGTATTGATAAGCCCAACTACCAAATAAAAAAACAAAACTAACTAACAGTATTAACAGCTTATATATACAATACATAATTTAAAATTTTAAAAAATGAAAGATGTTATATTAGATAAGGGTTGGTTAAATCTTAAAGTTGATCCGGCACTTGACTTGATCAAAGAAATAAATTATCTTAAGAAGGAAAAGAACGCGGTTATCCTTGCTCACTACTATCAAAACGCTGATATACAGGATATTGCTGATTATATTGGCGACTCTTTAGGTCTCGCCCAGGAGGCTCAAAAAACCAAATCTGACATTATTTTATTTGCCGGGGTACATTTTATGGCCGAAACCGCTAAAATATTGAATCCAACAAAAAAAGTATTGATCCCCGATCTAAAAGCAGGCTGTTCGCTTGCAGATTCTTGCCCTCCTAACGAATTTAGTGCTTTTAAGACCAAACACCCCGATCATATTGTGATCACTTACATCAACTGTACTGCAGATATTAAAGCTCTTTCAGATATAATTTGCACAAGTTCTAATGCAGTTCAAATTGTAGAAAGCTTACCTGTAGATCAAAAAATAATATTTGCACCTGATAAAAATTTAGGCGCTTATATTAATAAAAAAACCGGGCGTAACATGGTATTGTGGGATGGAGCCTGTATGGTACATGAAATTTTTAGTTTGGAAAAATTAATAAAATTAAAGATCCAACATCCAAATGCATTGGTATTAGCGCATCCTGAATGTGAAGCACCAATTTTAGAACAGGCTCATTTTATTGGAAGTACAACTGCAATTCTTAATTATTCTAAAAAGTCAGAACAAAAAGAATTTATAGTTGTAACTGAAACAGGGATCTTACATCAAATGCAAAAAAATAGTCCGGATAAAACATTTATACCGGCGCCACCAAATAATAATTGTGCATGCAATGATTGTCCGTACATGAAATTAAATACTTTAGAAAAAATTTATGTGGCTTTAAAGCATGAACAACCCGAATTATTAATGAGTGATGAATTAATTGAAAAAGCAAAAAAACCGATCCTGAAAATGCTTGAATTATCGGCAAAATTTGGATTATAATTTGTATATTTAATGTGCTTCTAAAATGAATAAAGTAATAATTAAAATATTTATTTTTTCTGTTTTTATTTTTCTGAATAAATTCACTTCTTTTTCACAAACTACAAATAATACAAATGGTTATAATAAATTTTATTATGATAATGGTGCCATAAGTAGTGAAGGAAAAATGAAAGATGGAAAACCCGAAGGTTATTGGAAAAACTATCATAAAAATGGTAAAATAAAAATAGAAGGTAACCGTAAAAATTTTCAGCTGGATAGTGTTTGGAAATTTTATGATGAAAAAGGAAGAATTACCAAATCAATAAATTATAAGGAAGGTAAAAAGAATGGTCTTTCTACCAATTACGATACTTTACAAAAAATAGTAAATTCAGAAACATATGTAAACGATATTAAACAAGGCTTATTACGTAATTTTTATAAATCAGGAAAAACAAAAAGTGTTGTGCCTTATGAAAAAGGTAAACCTGATGGTACAGCTTATGAATACAGCGAAGATTCTTTAATTACAGCCATCTCAGTTTATAAAGGAGGTATTTTACAAAGTTTTGAAAAAATAAATCAGCGCGATCCAAGTAATAAAAAGCAAGGTATCTGGAAAGATTTTTACGAGAATTTAGAAGTAAAAAAAGAAATGAAATTTAATGATGATTCATTAGACGGATATGTAAAGGAGTATGATAAAAAAGGAAATTTAATTTCTACAAAAAAATTCAATAATGGTACACAAATTTTAAATGCGCCCGAAATTGCGAATGTAGAAGTGTATACAGAACAATACCAGGATGGAACTTTAAAATACGAAGGTGTTTATAG
>JACDED010000002.1:0-74025 GCA_013816615.1 Bacteroidota bacterium | reverse complement strand
CAAAAATATCAATGTGATAGTAGTTTGATATTAAAAGATGATTCAATTTCTTTATTAAGTAAAGAGCCCATTTACATGAATAAATTAGTTTGTAGAAATGTGCCCGTACCTGATAGCGCTATTGAATATTTTGATGGAACGGTTGTAGCAAGAGGGGCTGTTGATAGTTTAAGGAACAGAATAGGTGTTTGGTCTGAGTTTCATAATACCGGTGAGTTTAAAGGTAAGGGCGTTTACAAAGAAGGAAGCAGGACCGGTGATTGGGAATTTTATTATGCTTCGGGTAAGCTCGAACAAAAAGGTAAATACGATAAAAAAGGAAGAACACAGGGTATTTGGAAATGGTATTACGAAAGTGGCCAGGTTTGGCGTGAAGAATTATATGTGAACGGAAAACGTGAAGGGGAAATAAAAGATTACGATCAAACGGGTAAATTAATTTTACAAGGTACTTATGTTGATAATAGAAAAGAAGGAAGATGGACCTATGAAACCCCGGATTATAAAGAAATTGGAAATTATACCAATGATGAGCCGGATAGTATTTGGGTAAGTTATTACATGCCAACTAAAGCCAAGCGTTTTGAAGGAAAATTTTCTGCCGGCGATCCTGTTGGAGTGCACGTACAATATTATCCTGATGGAAAAAAAATGTATTATGGTAGTTATTCAAGCGGGATGAAAGAAGGAGATTGGAAATTTTATGACGAATTAGGATATAATTATTTAACCATTACTTACAAAAGCGATATTGAAATAAAATGGCAGGGCGATAAGATCAAGCCAACTTATGAAGATGGTTTACGAACTTATAATATTAAAATAGACGAAAATAAGACACAAACAATTAGAAAGTAATTTATGCAATTGAAAAAAGGTCAGCCGGCAACGGTTGATACAAATACACTTGATCTTCTGCCAATTGCTGTTGCTATTTTTGATAATAAAAAAATCTATTTCTTAAATAAAAAAGCGATAGAATTATTTAACGTTTCAAAAGAGCAATTAAAAAAAATAAATTCTTTTTCTATCTTTAATTTTCTTGATAAAAAATACCACACCCGTATAAAACAAAATAATATTAAGATCATTAAGGGAGAATATTTTCTACCAATTGATCTGGAGTTTAAAACATTTAAGAATAAAACCTATTTTATTGAAGCAAAATCAAACCGTGTTTTATTTGAAAATAAATATGTTGTTCAATCTTTGTTTATTGATACAACTGTTTTAAAACAACAGCAACAAGACCTTATAAATTCTGATGCCCTGCTTCAAAAAATAAGCCAGAATAGCTTTGATGTGATCTTTAAGTTTTCTTTTGAACCCGATAAATTAGTATTCATTAGCGAATCGGCAAAAAAAGTATTGGGTTATACCGCAGAAGAAATTTATAAAGCAAAAGACCTTTTATTAAAAGCAACACATCCTGACGATAGGAAACATTTTATCTTTAATAACAGGCAACAATTAAATTCAAAGAAAAAAAATAAAGAAGAAAAAGTAACCATTCGTTTCACGCATAAAAAAGGAAATTTAATTTATCTTGAAACATCTTTAACACCTGTATACGATTCAAAAAATAAGATAACCGGTGTAATTGGCAGTATAAGAGATATTACCGAACGTATTAATGCTGAGATCTTATTAAATGAGACCAAAGAAAAATTTGACCTGATCACAAAAAGCAGCAACGACGTAATTGCTTTTTTTACTTATTTACCGCAAGAAAAATATACTTACGTAAGCCCGAATATTAAAAAAATTCTGGGTTATGAACCTAAAGAATTATTAAGAGAAAGCAATTTTTTTAATAAGCGATTAGTAGGCGATAAGGCTGCTTTTTTAAAGCAGGATAAATTAGCTAAAGGTGATCAAAAGAAAAATTTTAAAAGAAATTATTATTATACTTACAAGACTTTTAAAAAGAATAAAGAAGAGATATGGCTCGAAAATAATCTTACCCCAATAACAGGGCCTGATGGAAAAATAAGTTTCTTTTTAAATATTTTACGCGATATAACCGAGCAAAAAGAAAAAGAGATAGAGCTTCAGTTTCAGCATTTAAATTATCGTAATTTATTAGATAGCTCACCAATTGCCTATATCATTCATAGGCAAGGCGTAACTGTTTTTTGTAACAATGCTACTTTAAAATTATTGCAGTTAAAGAATGAAAAACAAATTCTCGGAAAATTTGTTTTGGATTACCTGGTAGAAGAAGACCGTATGCGGGCGATGGACCGTATTAAAGAAATTTATAGCGGTGTTGATGTAGAAAAATCTAACAATTATACGGTAGTTGATACAAAAGGCAATACGATAGAAACAGAAATGAAATCTATTGTTATTAAATTTAATAACGCTAATTGTATCTTAACGCTTATTAATAACGTAAGCGATCAGCGTAAGTTCGAAAAAGAAAAGCTAAGGGCCGAAATGATAAAAGTTAATAACGAATTTTTATTATTAGAGATCAAAGAGAGGCAAGAAGCAGAAAAAAAACTACTCGAAAAAACAGCGCACCTTTCTTCAATTTTCGAAAGCTCTAACCATCTTATCTGGACGATCAATAAGAACTTTGAAATAACATCATTCAATAAAAATTTTTATGATGTTATATTGCAAAAGCATAAAATAAGAGTACAGATCGGGCAGTGTATTGCCGATCATTTAAAACAAGGCAAACAGGAATACGAAGCATATTGGTATCCAAAATATAAAGAAGCTTTGGCCGGTAAAAAGCTGGAGTTTGAAAAAGAAGATTATGCTACAGAAAAAATTTACAGGAGAATTTATATCAATCCAATTTTTGATTCACTTAATGAGGTTACCGAAATAAACTGTATAGCACATGATAATACCGGATCAAAAGTTTATGAGCAAAAACTAATTAGTCAAACAAGTAAACTGCAGGCAATTTTTGAAAGCGGCTCGCAATTGATCTGGACAATAAACAAAGAGTACGAGCTAACATCTTATAATCAAAATTACTTTAAATTATTGAGCAAGGCCGCCCAGGCAAAAAAACAAATCTATTTAAAAGACACCATACTAAGCAAAGAGCTTTTTGAATTTTGGAAAGAAAAGTTTGACCAGGTCTTTAAAGGGCAGCAACAAATTTTTACACACAAAAGTATAATTGATAATCAGGATGTTTACCGTGAGGTATTTCTTCACCCAATTTATTCTAAAAATCAAATTATTGAGGTTTCGGCCATTGCTCAGGATATTACCGAAAGGATAGAGAGTGAAAGTAAAATAATAAAACAGTCAGCCAAATTACAGGCTATTTTTGATAGTAGCCATCATTACATCTGGACAATAAACCAGGATCATAAATTAACCTCGTTCAATAAAAATTATTTTGAATTAGTAACGGCGCTTTACAATACAAAACCATTTTTAGGCTTAAAATTAGATCGCGGAGCCCTTTCAAATAACCAGGATTATGCCGGTGTTTTAGATTATCATTATGATAAGGCATTTAAAGGTGTAGCCACTAACTTTGAAATAGAAACACTTGATAAAGATCACAAAAAAATTTACCTGGATATATATTTTAACCCTATTATTGAGAATGATAAAATTGTTGAGGTAAGCGGTATTGCGCATAATATTACCGATAAAAAAGTAGATCACCAGCGTGTAGAACAATCATTAAAAGAAAAAGATGTGCTGTTAAAAGAGGTACATCACCGTGTAAAAAATAACATGCAGATCATTAGTAGCATTCTAAACCTGCAATCATCTTACGTAACAGATAATTATACACTGGCGCTTTTAAAAGAAAGTCAGAACCGTATAAAAACAATGGCTTATATCCACGAAAGCCTGTATCAGAACAAATCGTTTACCTCTGTTAACTTTTCTGAATATATTCAAACACTTTCTAAAAACATTATCCAGTCTTATGTGTTATCATCCGAAAAAGTAGAGTTAATCTTGAACCTCGAAAAAATAAATTTAAATTTAGATGTTTCAATTCCTGCGGGGCTGATTATAAACGAATTAATTACAAACGCAATAAAACATGCTTTCCCTGATGCTAAAAAAGGTAAAGTTTGCTTAAATTTGAAATCTGAAAGTAATAACATTTACCTTGAAGTAACAGATAACGGCGTTGGCATTCCTCCGGGAGTGGATTATAATAACACAAATACTCTTGGTTTACAATTAGTTAACACTCTAATTGACCAATTAGATGGCGAAATAAATTTTAAATCAGAAAAAGATAAAGGAACCGAAGTTTTAATTAAATTTAAGATGTGATAAACATGGAAAAACTAAGAATATTTATAGTTGAAGACGAAAGCATTGTTGCAAAAGACATTCAAAACAGCCTTGTAAAATTAGGTTACGAAGTTATTGGCATTGCAAACAATGGTAAAGAGGCGATAGAAAAAATTATTGAAACCATGCCCGATCTTATTTTAATGGATATCATGATCAAGGGCGATCTTACAGGTATTGATGTGAGTGATAAGATCAAAGAAAAAACAAAAATCCCCGTTATATTTTTAACAGCTTATGCTGATGAAGGAACACTTTCAAAAGCAAAAGTAACTGAACCTTACGGCTATATTTTAAAACCCTTTAAAGAGATCGATCTGCATTCTACAATAGAAATGGCAGTTTACAAGCATCAAAAAGATGCTGAGCTTCAAAAAGAACGTGACTTTTTATATTCTTTAGTTGAGAATAAAGACGATACAAGCAAGGATATTTTATTTGTAAAAGCAAACAGCCGCTTGGTAAAAGTGCTTTTAAAAGATATTTTTTATGTAGAAGCATTAAAAGATTATGTGATCATTAACACGCAATACGCGCGTTACACCGTTCACAGCACCATGAAAGATATTGAGAAAAAATTAGGCACAACTGATTTTGCACGCGTTCACCGTTCATTCATTGCGCGTTTAGATAAAATTCAAAGCATCGATTCTCAAAATGTAATTTTAGAGAATGAGAAAAAAGTAATTCCTGTTGGCGGCTCTTTTAGAGAAGAGTTAATGCAGAAATTAAACACACTTTAAAATTTTAGCTATGAGAATTTATGGAGGAATTATAATACTTTTTGCATTTATTTGTTGGGTATTTTACAGGCTGTTCATTAAAAAAGATCTTCGCCAAAATCTTCAGGCACTTGGCGTTTATTCAAGCTTTGTGCTTGTGTGGGCCATTATTTACGCCTTTATAATTTATTAATCTCAATGTCTTACTACCGTTAAGAGTAGGGTTTTTTAAATTACCTCAAAGTTTTCTTAGTGTTTCTCTGTGCTCTTTGTGTCTTAGTGGTAAAAAACATCCACGTAAACCCAAACTACTACAATTAATAGCAAGACATTGCAACCATGCAACGTAACTTTGCTTTACAATGTCAAAAACCAAGGTCACATTTTTTTGTCAGAATTGCGGTGCGCCTTCCGCCAAGTGGATAGGCAAGTGCCCCAGCTGTAACGAATGGAATACATATGTAGAAGAAGTAGTTCATAAAGAAAGCAAGAACGACCGCCTGCAATTATTTTCAGGAAACAAAAACACAAAACAATCCAACAAATCTATTTTATTACAGGATGTAGGCCTGGAGGATTTTCCACGCATTGCCGTTCCCGGAAAAGAATTAACCCGTGTATTAGGCGGTGGCATTGTACCCGGCAGCTTGGTTTTATTTGGTGGCGAGCCCGGCATTGGTAAATCAACCTTAATGCTGCAATTAGCATTACGTTTAAAAAATTTAAAGATCCTTTATGTTAGTGGCGAAGAAAGCGAACAGCAAATAAAAATGCGCGCCGAACGTATTGGCGTTACAACCGATAATTGTTTTATACTCCAGGAAACCAACACACAAAATATTTTTCAGCAAATAGTTGAAGTAGAACCGCAATTGGTAATTATAGATTCTATTCAAACATTACATACAAGTTATATTGATAGTAGCCCGGGCAGCGTAAGCCAGGTACGCGAATGCGCTGCAGAATTTTTACGTTTTGCAAAAGAAACCAATACGCCTGTTTTTATGATAGGCCATATAACTAAAGAGGGCAGCTTAGCGGGCCCAAAAGTATTAGAGCACATGGTTGATACCGTTTTGCAGTTTGAGGGCGACAGGAACCACATTTATCGTTTATTAAGAGCGACTAAAAACCGTTTTGGAAGCACTAATGAAATGGGTATTTACGAAATGAATGGTGATGGTCTTCGCGAAGTAACCAATCCGTCCGAAATTTTAATTACCGCTCGCGACACACCAACCAGTGGCGTGGCCATTTCGGCTACTATGGAAGGTAATCGGCCTATGTTAATAGAAACACAAGCCTTGGTGAGTAGTGCTGCATACGGCACACCCCAGCGTTCGTCTACTGGTTTTGATCTGCGAAGATTATCAATGCTATTAGCCGTGTTAGAAAAACGCTGCGGTTTTAAATTAGGTGTAAAGGATGTTTTCATAAATATTGCCGGTGGTATAAGAGTAGAGGATCCCGGAATTGACCTGGCTTTAGTGTGCGCTATTTTAAGCAGTAACGAAGATATTCCAATACCACAAGATGTTTGTTTTGCCGGAGAAGTTGGTTTAACAGGAGAAATTCGTCCTGTAAACAGAATTGAACAACGTATTAGCGAAGCAGAAAAATTAGGCTTCAAAAAAATAATAGTAAGTAGTTACAACCTAAAAGGAATAAACGTAAATTCATACAAAATTAAAATACTTTCTGCCTCCAAAATGGAAGAAGTGTTTAGTTTAATTTTTGGATGATGCGGAGAATTTTGTTTTTTATAACCGGCTTTGTTTTTATTGTGGGATTATCAGCCCAGGCTCCTTCAATTGATGATTATAAAAAAAGCATTACTCATTTAACCAACGATTCGGCCGCAAAGGTTTATGTTAAGATCGCTCAACTATCTTTAGGATTTAATGTCGATAGCGCAAGAAAGTATGCTCTTTTAGCATTAAAAATTGCGCCTAAAAACTCTGTGGCTTTTGGCGATGCCAGTATTCAAATTGGTAATACCTATCATATAAGCGGCAATATGGATAGCGCATCTGCAAACTTTAACAAAGCTCTTTTATACTTCAGATCTATTAATAATTTAAAAGGTATTGCAAAGTGCTATCAAAGTTTTGCTTTGGTTAAACGGTCTTTGGGAGATATATACGGATCGATCAACGATAGTAAAGAGGCTTTGAATTATTTTGTAAAAATTAATTTTCTTTTAGGCGAAGTAAATACAATTAGTAATATATCAAATGCGTATTTATCGCTTAAAAAATACGATTCTGCAACCACATATGCCCGGGCGGCTTTTCATAAGTCAAAACAATTAAACGATAGTTCTAAATATATGATGTATATGGCAGAGTATGGCGGTAAAGCAATCCACATGCTCTGGTACGATACAGCCGCTAAATATATTAAAACCGCATTACCCTATTTACAAAAAAATAAAATGTACCCCACGCTTATTCCTATTTATTGTAACATGGCAGCAATATCGGTAGATGTAAATAAGAATACAAATGAAGCAAAACAGTATTTGTTTAAAGGCATTAATCTTTCAAACGATCTGGGCTTGAAAGATAACTTAAGATCCTTATATTCATCTTTAACTGAAATATACGTGATGGAAAAATCCGATTCCGCAAGATACTATCATCGTAAAGCAATAAATATTATAGATTCTCTCTATGTTCAAAGAGGTTTAGAATCAACAAAAGAACTTCAAACAAAATACGAAACCGAAAAAAAAGACCTGCAAATTCAACAAACAAATGCAGAATTAAATTTCCAGGAAGAAAAGAACAAGCAAAAAACAATTATTATCTGGCTTGGTACCGCTGCATTTGTTGGCACACTTTTCTTTTTAATATTGGCATTTATTAATTATCGCAAAGCAAAAAAAGCAAACTTAATTATTCAAAACCAAAACCAGGTATTAGAATTGCAGAAAAAAGAAGTTGAAGATCAAAAGCATATCATTGAAGAAAAGCAAGGCGAAATTATTTCGAGCATTAATTATGCCCAGCGTATTCAAAGTGCTATTTTAACCGGAGAAGAAGTTTGGAACAAAATCTCGAAAGAACATTTTATAATATTTCAACCGCGCGATATTGTAAGTGGCGATTTTTATTGGGCTCACGTTCTATCTAATGGACGAGCGGTTTTTGCTTTGGCCGATTGTACCGGCCATGGTGTGCCCGGCGGTTTTATGAGTATGCTTGGCAACAGTTTTTTAAATGAACTCGTAGTAGAAAATAAATTATTTAAAGCAGATGAGATCTTAAATCGTTTACGCGAAAAAGTAATTGCTGCTTTATTTCAAAAAGGGCAAACGCAGCAAAAAGACGGAATGGATATGGCTTTATGCGTTTGGAATAAAATGGATAATACACTCGAGTTTGCGGGCGCAAACAATGTATTATATTTGGTAAGAGACAAACAAATAACCGAATACAAAGGCGATAAAATGCCGATAGGAACATATTTAGAAGAGAATAAAAAATTCACTTCTCAAAAAATCACATTACAGGCCAACGATACAATTTATTTAAGTACCGATGGATTCTCTGACCAGTTTGGTGGAGAGAAAGGAAAAAAATTCAAATCAAAACAATTGGAAGAATTGTTGGCTGAGGTTTCAACCGCTACGGTTGAAGAACAAAAACAAGTGCTTTCTACTTCTTTTGCGCGTTGGAAAAGACAATTTGAACAAACCGATGATGTGAGTTTAATAGGAATAAAAGTTGTTTAATAAAAAACAACCTACTATAATCACCCGCCCCCTTAATTTTTATTTCATTGTTTCATTAATTTATAATTACCTTTTTAGTTAACGTTTTCTCGTTTGATAATATCTTAAACAAATACATTCCCTTGGGCAACCCATCAACACTTAAATCATTTATGCTATTATTTAGTTGTTTGGTAAGTATAATTTTACCAACCGCATCATATATCTGTAAATAGGCGCCGTTTAACGCTAGCAAATGAATACTTATATTATTGTGTGAGGCCGGATTAGGGTAAATTGCAAGACTATTATCTTCCAGCGCACGATCGTTTATTCCTACAAGGTTACAACTTACTATTATAGGGCTATTCTTATCATCAACAGTTCCATTACCCAACTGCCCATAAATATTTTCGCCCCAAGCCCATAGCGCGCCGTCGGTTTTTATACTTAATGCATTGTATTTTGCGGCTTTTATTTTAGTCCAAGTATTTAGTATGCCAACCTGCCCTGGCGCATTAGTATTTGTGCCATTTCCTAATTCACCATCCGTGTTAAAACCCTATGTCCAAAAAGTGCAATCCGTTTTTAAGGCCACAGAGTAAGCGTCTCCCGCGCTTACTTCTACCCAATTTGTTAATGCGCCTATTTGTGTTGGCATAAGCTTGTCCACTAGCGTACCGTTTTTTTATAGCCATGGTATGGTAGCCGCGGCAACAATTAATTGCCAATCTGTTGCAACGCCAACTTATGCTGGTTGTTCTCTATAAGTTGTTGTGCCGTCACCTAGCCGACCAAAATCGTTGTTTCCCTAAGCCCACAAACTTCCATCGGTTTTTATTGCTACTGTATGGCGAGCATTACCTGACGCTATCTTGCTCCAACATTGCGAGTGCGCAGCGCTTATTGAAATTACAATAAATGCAATTAATAGAAATAATTTTTTAATGCTGCTTTAGATTATTTTGATTTTTAAAAAGTGTAATTCATAAATATTTGTTTTTTTTATTTCCTCTCCTTTAGTCTTTTGAATTCTCGAAAAAGTAACACATTAATGATATTTTACAATAATTTTTATTAGGTCTGACTTTATATTTTATTTTTCAAAAGACAAAATTAATCCTTTACACATCGAATAGCATAGCCAAATTGCTTAGTAGCCCCATTAAATGCAGCCGAAGCAAAATTATTATCCAAAACTATATATTCACCTTGGGTAGTATTTCTTTCATCTGATCCCCAAAAATAGCATGAGTTTCCGATTAAAGCATACAAGCCAGAGTTGCTTCTATATCCGCCGGGCAAAGCACTAAAACCACTACTATTATCTGCCCCAGTATTTGGCGCATTCCATAATGATGATGTTGATTTCATTTTTCCACCAGCAACTGAAGTTCCTCCTAAGCAATTTACAAGTGCTACCCATTCGGCTTCTGTTGCCACATGCCAGCCAGTTGGCGCTAGTTTTCCGCTACTTGCAGCAAACCAATTGTATAATTTGCCAAATGCGGTTGTATTTGTAACAACGGTTGAATTATAAACTGAATAAGCGCCTGATGTAGTAGCATTCCATGCAGGATCTGTTAAGTTTGTTGGAATGATAACACTGTCGTTGTAACGAGTGGTTCTTAAATTTTCTGTCATCCACAATTTTCCACATATTTTTAATACTGGATAAACATTTCCATCAATATCTGTAACAGATGTTGGATCTGGAACTACAACAATAGGCGTAGGGCATTCGGTTGGTTTTACCTCTTCTTTTTTACAATTAACCATTACTAAAAGTCCAATAGCAAGTACTGTTAGTTTAATTCCCTTGCCGATAACTAAATTATATTTTCTCATTTTATTTTTAGTTTAATTTGTAATAATTATTTTTTTATTGATTGTGTTTTTATTTTCGTCTATTATTCTAATAAAGTAAACACCATTTTTCTCTATGTTTATTTTTTCTTTGAAATAGTTTTCATTTTCATAAATAATGGACCCGTTGGTTGAAACGATTCTTATGTTTAGTGGACTATTGGAAGGTACTTCAAATATGTTTTGTGTTGGATTTGGAATTATTTTAAATGTGTCTGTGTTTAACTCATTAATATTTGTTGTAAGGCAGTTTACCCCATCCCTTGGATAACCACAAAGCGTTTTCCAGGCAATTCGCTGAAAA
The DNA here is from genome assembly GCA_013816615.1 of Bacteroidota bacterium. Classification (GTDB taxonomy): domain Bacteria; phylum Bacteroidota; class Bacteroidia; order B-17B0; family Aurantibacillaceae; genus Aurantibacillus. Next base: position 63,125 of record JACDED010000002.1, on the reverse strand, counting down.
ACAGCAGCCTGAGTCGCTGTAGGAAAAACAGTGTATGGAACGCCCCACTCATCGGTTAATTGATTTGGCAATCCAACAGGTGAAATTTTATGAATAACGCCATACATCACACAGGCTATAAAATAATTACCAGCGTTTGTTAAATGAATGTTATCTGAAAATAATTGATTCATAGACGTTATTCCTGGAACTTTATTGGCAACAATACTATCATATAATTGCGCTAATGCTCTACCGGCAGGAATGATCAGCATATCATTGGTGTGTATTAAATTTATGGAATCTGCAATACTTTCCCATTTAGGCAAATCAATTGTAAGCCTTTGTTTCCAGAGGGTTGTGCTTTGAGGGTCCCAATCACAGGGATATCCGCCGGCACCCGAAGTGCTTCCGTTTCCACTATTTGTGCAGTGCCAAGTTTCATAAATATAATACTGAATGTTGGGGTTTTGTAATTTTGCAAAGTGATATAAGCTATCGGCAATCCTGTATGTATTACTCCATTGCAAATGTCCGAGTAGCGGTACCGCTTCGGTTACAATAAAATTTTCAAAACCCCCTAAAGGTAATGTTGTGTTCCATTGATTACCCTGACCAGATGTTGGGTTATTCCAATGATACAATAAGTTTGCGCCGTTGCCAACATTTACACTATAACTGTACACATTAGATCCAGCGATAGAGAGTTTATTTACCATATTGGGCATATGAAAATTAACTAAGCTGTGGCCTAAAAAGAATGTTTTATTGATTTGACTAGTAGTACTTAAGCCAATAAAAAGTAATGCAAGTAGCGCTAATTTTTTCATTATTCTGATAATTAAAAAGATTCACTTCAAAATTAACATTACTAAAGCTCATTTTAGTAAGGGTATTTACCCTTTCTCAAATTAGGGTTTTCCCTAAGTCAATAACCCAAGTAAAATAGTTTTCTTTACTAGGCCCGCAATATTGGTAACTCCGAGCTTAAGCATTAGATTGCTTCTGTAATTTTCGATGGTTTTTTCGGACAGATATAATTTTTCTGCAATTTTCTTAGAAGTATATTCGTCTAAAATTAAACGCAACACTTCTTTTTCTTTTAAAGAAAAACTTATATTGTGCTTTTGTTTAATATCGGTGATTAAAATAAAATCGGTATATGTCATTTTGGTTTGTTCGCTAATATATACTATATCAAAATTTGCTTTGTTCAGCCAGTTCTCTATTTCATTAATTGCATCTGATTTTAAGAAAAAGGCATTAAAACCTGCATGAACGGTTGATTGTATAGTATCCTTATCATCAAAACTGGTAAATGCCGCTAATATAATTTTAGGGTACTTTAATTTAATCTCCTTTGCAACATCACGTCCATCATGCTCGCCGAAATGTATATCTAAAAAAACAATATCAAAATTCTTTTTATTAAGTATAAGATCAAGTTCAGATTTATTTTTTACACTATCTACACTTTTAACACAGTTAAAATTTTTCATAACCATTTTCAACCCATCTAGTATTAACTCATGATCGTCGGCAATTAGAATAGAATAATGTTTAAAATTAGTAGTCATTTGATATTATTATAGTTGTTCCGTTATTTTCCGTTGAGGTAAATGTTATGTTTCCGTTTAAAGCAGCCAATCGCTCTTTCACGCTTCTTAGTCCATTTTCAAAAGTAGTTGTTGTAATTCCAATACCATCATCTTGCACTGTTGTTTTCAAAATCTTATTCTCTAATTTAATACTGACAAAGATGCTTTTACATTTACTATGTTTTAATGCGTTATTAATAAGCTCTTGTATAATTCGATAAAGTAAAGTACTTTTTTGCTGATTCAAATCAATTATTTTTTCTAAACATAGAAAAGAAATATCTACTTTTGATGATGATGTTTTATAACATAAATTTTCAACAGCACTTACTATGGTTTGCTTTTCAAAATCTATTGGCATCAAGTTATGTGATATTCTTCTGCTATCTTCATGTAATTGTTGCAATACTGAAACCAACTCTTCTTTTTTACTTGCTTTATCTTGTAATTTTAAAATCAATCCCGTGATGGTTCCTGCAATACCATCATGTAGTTCAAACGAAATTCGTTTACGCTCCTTTTCTTCACCAACTAAAAATGCATTTGTTATTATCCTCTGCCTTTCTAACTCATCACGTTTCAATTTTTCGCGATTTACTTTTTTTGCATACCAAATAAGTATCAAAAGTGTAGCTAGGCAAACTAATAAAAAAGCAATAAGTAGTTGTCTTTTTCGTAAGCTGTTACTTTGCTCAACGAGTAAAAGTTTCTGATTTAAAATTTCATTTTCTTTCTTTCCAGTATCATATTTTACTAAAATTTCATTAATGTTTTTTTGATTTTCGACACCCGCAACAGAGTCGTATAGGTTATACGATTCGTTAAGGTATTTATAGCCTTTTTGTAAGTTACTTTGTGCCGCATAAGCCCTTCCAATAATACGTTTGGATGTGTGCAAGACATCAATATTATTTATTTCATTTGCTAATGATAATAAACTATCGGCTTTATCTATAATTTGTTTGTGGTTTTTTAGCTCCTCGTTTATACAAATTAAACCAACTCTACTCATTAACTCATAGTGCTTAATGCCAACTTTTTTACTTAGTGCAATACAACTATTATAATAATAAATAGCAGTATCGTAATTGTGTAAAGATTTATATACTTCAGCGAAACCAATTGTAGTAGCTAACTTTGCCATTATGTTATTTGTAGCCGTTGCTAAACTATCACCTTCTTTAATTACTAATAAGGCTTTTTTATTTCTATTACTTTTAATAAGTGATATGGCGTAAGTAATTATTACATTAGCTTTAATATGATTTTCTTTTATCGTGTTTTTTAATTTGTATGCTTTTGTGGCAAATAAATAGGCGGTTTTATAATCTTTTAAACTAAAATAAGAATTGGCTATGTTGCTATAAACGCCTGCTAGAGAGACAGAATCTTTGCCAGTAATAAAATAAGTTTCGGCTTGCAAGTAATTATCTATTGAGCTATAAATATTTTTACTTAATCCCTCTGTTTGCCCTTTTAAATTATAAAACTTACCTTTTAAACTAATATTAGTAGGGTCGTAGTTTAATTGTAAGCCTTTTTCTGCAATATATCTGGCAGAATCAAGTTCGCCTTTGTAAATAAATTCACGACTATATAAAGCTAAAAAAACAGCTTTACATGTTATAGATTTATTATTAGCAGCAATGTTTTCGGCTTGTTTAATAAAAAAGTTAATAGAGTCTTTTTTTATTCTAGCTTTAGTAAATAAATTAACAATGATTGCCGAGTCATCTGTAGTTTTCTGATCTCTATTTATTTCCTTTTTAGACGGATTGCATTTAAAACAAATACAAACCATAAGCCAACACATAATTTTTAAATACAATAAACTATTTTTAACGTTTATTATATAAGTTGGTTTAAAAGAATAAAGCATTATAAATTTGTTTTTAGTAAATAACAAATTATTGAGAAACCTGTTTCTTGGCTTCATTAATATCCATACGCTCACCGTTTTTCATGGCTATTACAAAACAATCTTTAAAGCCTTTTTCACGCAAGGTGTTTTGATGCGATACCGCGTCTTTTATTTGCGTAAAATTACCCGATGTATATTTTAAAATGTTTTTTGCTTTGTAATAATTTCCATCTACAACAGCGCTGAATTTTTCCTGTTTTAAATTTAACTCTGTTTCACTGCTTGCAAACTGAACTTTAAAAATAATTTCTGTTTTATCAACAACTATTGAATTGTTTTTTACCTTCTCTTTTTCAATCTTTTCCTTTTCAGCCTTTTCTCTCTCTTCTTTTTCCTTTTGCTCTTTATCCCTCTGGTCTTTTTCTCTTTGTTCTTTTTTAAATTTTTCGGCAATAGCTTTTGCATTAGCTGTTGTATCTATTTTCAGCTCTTTTGGTGTGGTAGTGTCTTTTAAAACAATATTAGTGTATTTGCCATCATCTACTTTTACCTTGTCTTTTTCTTTTATATCTGTTTTAAGTTCTGTTTTTTTCTCATCCTCATCCTCATCATCTTCTACTTTCTTTTGTCCCGGAATATTTCCTGCTTTTATATTTTCATTCTCTAGTGGTTCCTGGTTTTCAATGTCGTCATGATATTCTTTTTTAGTTCCTTCAACATCGTCTTTATATTTTCTTAAGCCTCTAAAAAGCGCTTTCGCTAAATACTCCTGGCCTTTTGCGCTTCCTAAAAAACCTTCTTCTAACGGATTGGTTAAATAACCTATCTCTGTTAAAATGCTTGGCATGGATGTTCTCCAAAGCACCCAAATACTTTGGCGGTGCACCCCTTTATCAACGCGCCCGGCTTTTTTTATATATTCATCTTGTATTTTAACGGCAAGGTTAGCGCTTTGGATCACATAAGCGCTGGTATAATTGCTCATAATAATATAACTTTCTTCACTATCAGGATCAAAACCATCATATTTTTTTTCGTAATCCTCTTCTAAAAAAATAACAGAGTTCTCACGTGTGGCCACTTTCATTTTACCCTCTTCGTTCTTTAAACCCATTACATAGGTTTCTGTTCCAAACGGCACCGGGTTTGGTTTTTCAACTACTACATACTTTCCTTTTTTGTTCTTATAAACCTTTGCCCGTTTTTTGCCTGTTTTAGGGTCTTTTATCATTACAGGTTTTCCGGCGGCGTTACAGTGTATCGAGATAAAAAGATCGGCCTTTGCTTTATTGGCAATTTGGGCGCGGTCTTCCAGCTCTACAAACACATCGGTAGTGCGTGTATAAATTACTTTAACACCTTTTAAATTTTCTTCAATTAATTTACCAAGCTTTAAAGCAACGGCAAGGGAAACATCTTTTTCTTTGTGTGTAACACCGCTACAGCCGGGGTCTTTACCGCCGTGGCCGGGATCTATAACAATGATCTTAATGCCATTATTCTTATCTTTTTTAAAATGGGTAAATGCGCCAAACAGCCCAATAACGCACATTAGAAAGACAAAATATTTTAATTTTTTAACCATCTCAAATAATAAATACCTATGCAATACCGTAAAGTATTGTAGCTTTGTAAACTTGCATTGGTTGGAATAAATTTATCCTATTCGGCTTGATAAAACCGCAACATAAAAAACTAGTTTTCTTCTTTGCCTTGTTAATATCTTTGGGTGTTAACAGCTTAATAGCGCAAATAGCACCAAATGATACGTTAACAAATGTTATAGCCGATACCGTGGTGACCGTGGAACCCGCTGAAGACAACGAAATACTACAAAACCCTATTATTTACTCTGCCACCGATAGCGCTGTTTTTTTAAGCTTAGGAAAACAGGTTTACCTGTATGGAAAAGCCCGTGTAGAGTTTGGCGATATGAATTTGGAGTCGGAATTTATTGAAATTGACTACGCAAAGAACATAATAACCGCTTACGGCAAAAAAGACAGCCTGGGCAAAAATGTTGGTAATCCAAAGTTTAAAGACGGATCTCAGGAGATGGAAGCCGATAAGATCATCTATAATTTAAAAACAAAAAGGGGAAAGATCTTTAATGCGCTTACCAAACAGGGTGAATTATTAGTGATCGGTAGCGAAATTAAAAAAGACAGCACTAATATTATTTATATGAAGGATATGAAATGTATCCCTTGTCAGTATCAGGATGCGCGAACCGTTTTCAGGGCCACTAAAGCAAAAATAATTCCCGACGATAAAATTGTTACCGGCCCTATGTATCTTGAAATAGGAGGCGTACCAACGCCTTTGGGGTTGCCGTTCGGGTATTTTCCCAACTCTAAAAAGCAACACAATGGTATTTTATTGCCAACCTTTGGTAATTCGGCAACACAGGGCTTTAATCTTCGTAACGGTGGTTTTTACTGGGCTATAAGCGATAAAACGGATATGATCATTCGTGGGGATATTTACGGTAACGGGAGCTGGGCGTTGAACACCACAAACAATTATAATGTTTTATATAAAGCAAACGGTAATACATACTTAGGCTATAGCGAATTTAATATTGGAGATAGGGATATTCCTAAAGGCTATAGTAAACAAAAAGCGTATGAAGTAAGATGGACACATAACCAGGATAATAAAAGCGATCCAACAATTCGTTTTAGCGCGAATGTAAATTATGTAAAAAACCAATCGTACAATCGTATCAACGCTATAAATTCAGGACAATTTTTACAAAACTCATTTCAATCCAACGTCAACTTTACAAAAACATTTAAGTTAAGTTCGTTAAGCTTAAATGCTACACACAGTCAAAACTCTATTTCAAAACGGGTTGAGATGACCTTTCCATCTTTAACGTTTAATATTAACCGTTTTTACCCTTTCCGTTCAGAAGGTAAAGTGAAACAAAATGTGTTTGATAAGATCGGCGTTAACTATTTACTCGAAGCAAAAAACACTTTAGGGTTTAAAGATACAATTGGCGGACTTGGAAATAATTTTTTAGATAGTTTAAAATATGGTATTAAACATTCGTTACCAATTTCAACCAACTTTAATATTGCTAAATATATAACAGTAACACCTGCTGTTAATTTATCTTCGGTAATGTATACCAAAAGCATCAGCAAATATTTTTCTACCCAGGATACAAATATTGGAAAAGTGTATACCGAAAACATAAATGATTTTATTACGGGTTACGACGCTAATTTTTCTACCGCCTTTAATACAAAAGTGTTTTTTGATTATATGTTTAAGAAAGGAAAAGTAAAACAGATCCGTCACTTATTGATCCCAACACTTTCATATTTATACCGCCCCGATTTTGGTGAAACACAATATGGCTTTTGGAAAAAAGTACAGGTGGATACTACCGGCCGGAATTTTCAGAACTATTCTGTTTTTGAAAGAAGTATTTTTGGAGGGCCGGCTATTGGCGAACAAAACGCACTATCTCTTAATTTAAGCAACAATATTGAAGCAAAGCTCAAACAAAAAACGGATACAGGTATTACGTACTCGAAAAGAACATTGATGCAAAATATAAGCTTAAGCGGCGCTTATAATTTTGCAGCAGATAGTTTTAATATGAGCCAGATAACAGTTTCGGCGCGTACAAAACTATTTAAGTATTTTGATGTAGTTGCAAACTCTACGTACGATCCTTATGTGTACGATGCAATACAAAAACGTTCTATAAACAAATTTTCTTATGCAGAAAATGGTACGCTTGCGCGTTTAACCAATGCTAACTTTGCCGTTAACACCAGCTTTGGCAGTAATATGATAGAAGCCGCCCGAAAAACAAGACAGGCGCCCACATTAACTAATGGCGCAGAGCTGGGCGCTAAAAATGATCTTGACGCAAATGAACAACTCTCGTGGAATTTAAATATCTATTATAACCTTTCTTTAGCAAATCCGGATAACAGAAAATTGCAGCCTACACAAACATTAAATTTTAGCGGGGATATTACACCAACAAAAAATTGGAAAATTGGTGTTACCAGTGGTTACGATTTTACAAATCAACAGGTAAGTTATACCAGCTTTAATATTTACCGCGATCTTAAATGCTGGGAGGCCCGTATTGATTGGATCCCTTTTGGCTTAAGAAAAAGCTATAACTTAACTATCAATTTAAAAGCGTCTATGTTAAGTGATTTCAAGATCCCGAAACGTAGTCCGCCGATAGATAATTTTTAAACAAGATCTAGTTTATTTTAAAGGTAAGGTGAAGTTTTAGAATTGAATTAGCTAAAAGATCAAAGTAAGAGTATTTTGTTTGCTTACCTTCAAACGGCGAAATAGTTCTTGCGGTTACAAATTTAACTGAGATGTTATAGCCAAACTCTGGAGAAATATATATTTTTTTAAATACATGTATTTTAAATCCAAAACCTGTAAGAGATTCAAAGCCATTTGATCTTCTTTTAAATGTGTTATGATCACCCGTAATTCCACCTGAATATTCGCCTGTAGAAAATAAATAACGGTAAGATAGATCATTGAATAGATAAAACCAGCCTTTTTTGATAAAAGAAAACTGGCCTCCAATCCCAATTCTGAAATCTTTATTGTGAATACTACCGCTGCCTGCATCAATCCAAGTGATGGGAGGTTTAAACTCGGAGTAATTGTCGGAATAACTCGTTGAAGCTCTAAATGCAAATCTTTTTTTTGTATATCTGAAGAAAATACCATTTAGAAATTCAAACTGTGACCGATCTTGTGCGAAGTATGTATTTTGGGTAAATGAATTTACTGTTAATAAACTCGACCCGAATTCAAAGCACTTTGTTGAGTCTTGACCGAAGGAAGACAACAGTAAAACGATGAATGTTACTATAATTATTAAACGCCGCACGCTGTTTTTGTAAACGAAATTCGCGTAAGAATATTGTCCGATAATAAATCTTTAGACTTTCGAAAACCTTTTCACCCTTTTCCCATCAACAACAACATCTTCTGTAAACATACTTAAAGGCCTCACCCATAAGTTCTCTCCTTCTTTTTGATACGTTGCTTTGTAAACCACTAATTTTTCAAGCGTTTCGCTGTGTTGTGCAACCCCAATTACTTCGTAAATTTTTCCTTTGTAATGTTTGTATAAACCGGGCAATACCTTTTCCATCTTACCTTTGCCGTTATACATTAACTGGTATGATCAGCTATAATAACCCATTTGTTATCTATCTTTTTCCAAAGCAACGTAAAATGCCCGCCAACCGGTTTTTCTTTATCCAGCTCCCATTTGCCAATTATATAAATGCTTGTTTTAGATAATTGTTCTGAAGATAAAATTGTAAATTTTAAAATACCCATCGCGGCTTTATCAGGATAGCCTTTTATATAATTATCCAGCGTTTTTTGCCAGCCGTAAGTTATGCCCTTACTGCCAATAAATTTAAGGCTATCGCTATTCCAGTAAAAACTCATAAAGCCACGAAGATCGCCATTATTCCAGGCCAGCGATTGTGCCGACATAATATTAGATACAGTTTTAAGATCTCCTTTAACGTCTTTTTGAGCAAAAGAACAAAGGCAACAAAGCATAAAAGCTACAACGGCCATTTTTTTCATACTTGTAAAGTTATATAAATTGTATTATCTTTGAGGCCAGTTCTTTAAAACACTTATTAAGAAAAGCAGAGGGATACGCCCAATGAAGCTTTACCAACCCTTATAAGAGTTTCTTGTTTTTTTGTTTCGCGCTTCTGGTTCTAAAACCTCAAACAAGAAACTTCAACCAGGAACACTAAAAGAAGGTGGGAATTCGTCTCGTTTAACGAGAAAAATAAGTCGGAGTAATTAGTTAAACATTTTATAAAACAATATAAAAACTAATCCCTTCCGACGCAAGTCCGAAGGGATTTTTTATTTTAAAAAAGTATATGAATACAATTGAACAAGAACTTGAGAAACGTATTTTAGTAATTGATGGCGCCATGGGAAGCATGATCCAACATTATAAACTGGAGGAAAAAGATTTTCGCGGTAAACGTTTTGCAGATTGGCATAAAGATCTGCAAGGCAACAATGACTTGCTTTCTATTACGCAACCGCAAATCATTAAAACCATTCATAAAGAATATTTAAAAGCGGGCGCAGATATTATTGAAACAAATACGTTTAGTGCTACTACAATTGCCATGGCCGATTACGAAATGCAGGAACTGGCTTACGAATTAAATTTCGAATCTGCTAAAGTGGCAAAAGAAGCTATTGCAGAATTTAAAAAAGAGTTTCCTGAATTTGCTAATGTGCCTAAGTTTGTTGCGGGTGCATTGGGGCCAACCAACCGTACTTTATCCTTATCACCTAATGTAAACGATCCTGGTTTTCGCGCTATTACCTTTGATGAATTAGTAACCGCTTATACCGAACAGGTAAAAGGATTAATTGAAGGCGGCGCCGATGTGTTATTAGTTGAAACTATTTTTGATACTCTAAATGCTAAAGCGGCATTGTTCGCTATTCAAAATTATTGCGAAAGCATTGACCGCGTAATGCCGGTAATGGTTTCAGGTACAATTACCGATGCCAGTGGCCGTACTTTATCTGGCCAAACAACAGAAGCATTTTTAAATTCAGTTTCGCACGTCAAGCTGTTAAGCGTCGGCTTAAATTGTGCTTTGGGCGCAAAAGATATGCGTCCGTATTTAGAAGAGCTTTCTCAAAAAGCACCATTCTATGTAAGTGCATATCCTAACGCAGGTTTACCAAACCAGTTTGGTGAATATGACCAGGATGCTCACGAAATGGGCCACCAGATCGAAGACTTTTTAAAAGCAGGCTTTATAAATATTGTTGGCGGCTGTTGTGGCACAACACCATCACACATTAAACGCATTGCCGAACTGGCAAAACAAGCAACGCCCCGTAAAAAACCAAAGGCAGATACTTTAATGCATTTAAGCGGATTAGAGCCGTATACCCTAACTCCTGAAAGTAATTTTTTAAATGTTGGTGAAAGAACAAATGTTACCGGCTCAAAAAAATTTCTGCGTTTAATTAAAGAAGGTAATTACGAAGAAGCATTATCTATTGCCAAAGACCAGGTAGATGGCGGTGCACAGGTTATTGATGTGAATATGGATGAAGGGATGTTAGACAGCGAACAGGCAATGATAACCTTCTTAAATTTAATTGCATCTGAGCCCGATATTTCGCGTGTGCCGATCATGATCGATTCTTCTAAATGGAGTGTAATAGAAGCAGGATTAAAATGTGTGCAAGGAAAAGCAATTGTTAACTCTATTTCCTTAAAAGAAGGTGAAGAAAAATTTATAGAGCAAGCACATAAAGTAAAACAATACGGCGCAGCTGTTATTGTAATGGCTTTTGATGAGGTAGGGCAAGCAGATACATTAGAGCGTAGAAAAGAAATTTGTAAACGTGCGTATGATGTATTGGTTAATAAAGTAAACTTTCCACCGCAGGATATTATTTTTGATCCCAATATTTTTCCGGTAGCTACCGGTATGGAAGAGCACCGTTTAAACGCCTTAGATTTTTTTAATTCAACACGTTGGATAAAAGAAAATTTACCACACGCAAAAGTAAGCGGCGGTGTAAGTAACGTTTCGTTTTCGTTTAGAGGGAATGATCACGTACGTGAAGCAATTCATTCTGCGTTTTTGTATCATGCCATAAAAGAAGGTATGGATATGGGAATTGTAAATCCAGCGCAATTGGTAATTTACGATGACATTGATAAAAAACTTTTAGAATTAGTTGAAGACGTTTTATTAAATAGAAGGGATGATGCTACCGAACGTTTGGTTGATCATGCAGAATCTTTAAAAGGAATTACAAAAGAGAAAACCGAGAAAGATGAAGCCTGGCGTAAGGGCACTGTTGAAGAGCGTTTAAGCTATGCTTTAGTAAAAGGTTTGGTTGAGCATATTGATGCTGATACAGAAGAAGCGCGTTTAAAATTAGGAAGACCTTTACACGTAATTGAAGGTCCGTTAATGGATGGCATGAATGTAGTAGGCGATCTTTTCGGAAGTGGAAAAATGTTTTTACCGCAGGTTGTAAAAAGCGCGCGCGTTATGAAAAAAGCCGTTGCGTATTTAGAACCGTATTTACAAGCTGAAAAAGAGGCAAATAAAAAAGCCGGCATTGTTGGTGATGGAAGAACTAATGCTGGAAAAATTTTAATGGCGACTGTAAAAGGCGACGTACACGATATTGGAAAAAATATTGTGGGTGTTGTGTTGGCCTGTAACAATTACGAGATCATTGATCTTGGCGTAATGGTTAGCTGCGATAAAATTTTAGAAGAAGCTAAAAAACAAAATGTAGATGTTATCGGCTTAAGCGGATTGATCACACCATCTCTTGATGAAATGGTACACGTTGCAAAAGAGATGGAAAGGTTAGGATTTAAAACACCTTTATTAATTGGGGGCGCAACAACTTCTAAAGTACATACTGCGGTTAAGATCGCTCAAAATTATTCTGGCCCGGTAGTACACGTAAATGACGCGAGTAAATCGGTGCCTGTTGCCAGTAGTTTAATTTCAAACGAATTACGCGATGCATTTATGGTTGAGGTAACAAAAGATTACGACCGTGTACGCGAACAAAATAAAAACGCGCAAGGACAAAATAAATTTATTTCTTTAAAAGAAGCGCGCGAAAATAAATTTCCCATAGACTGGAGCAAGTCAGAAATTATTAAGCCGGCTTTTATTGGCAATAAAACATTTACCAATTACGACCTTAAAGAAATCTCTGATTATATTGATTGGACGCCCTTCTTCCATAGTTGGGAAATGAAAGGTTCGTATCCAAAAATTTTAAAAGATCCGGAACGCGGAGTAGAAGCAACAAAATTATTTAACGATGCACAAGGTATGTTAAAAAAGATAATTGATGAAAAATGGTTGCAGGCAAATGCTGTAATTGGTATCTATCCTGCAAGTACTATAAATGATGATGATACAGAAGTGTATGATGAAAAAGGAAATAAAAAAGCAACCTTCCATTCTATTCGTCAGCAAACTAAAAAACCTGCCGGCCAATACAACATTGCGCTTGCAGATTTCGTAAAACCAAAAAACGGTGTTGCTACACCGCAGGATTATATTGCATCTTTTGCTTTAACAACAGGTATTGGTATTGATGAACATGTAAAGCGTTTTGAAGCAGATCATGATGATTATAGCGCTATAATGGTTAAAGCTTTAGCCGATCGTTTGGCGGAAGCTTTTGCCGAATTAATGCATAAAAAAGTACGCAAGGAATTTTGGGGCTATGCAAAAAATGAAACATTAAGCACTGAAGATCTTATTAAAGAAGAATACGCGGGTATTCGTCCGGCACCAGGCTATCCGGCGCAACCAGACCATACCGAAAAATTAACCATTTGGAATTTACTGGACGTAGAAAAGAACACCGGCATTATTTTAACAGAGAGTTTGGCTATGGTGCCAACGGCTGCAGTAAGCGGCTTGTATTTTTCGCATCCGCAATCGCATTACTTTGGTATAGGTAAAATAAATAAAGAACAGGTGGAGGATTATGCCAGGCGCAAGGGTATAAGTGTTGATTTTGCGGAGCGTTGGTTAGGGCCGAACTTGAGTTATTAGTGCATTAATTTTTTGTATCTTTAATTTATTAATTAAGAGATGAGACAAATTCTTATAATAACAAGTACTTTATTTTTTTATGCGCAGCACCTCGCGCAGGACACTATTTATTTCAGGAACAAGTGGGCCGCTAGTTCAAGTATTATAGAAGTAAACCCGGAGACCGTTAAGTATAACCTGTTTTCTGATCCCAATAAGATCTATGATGTTTCAAGAGATAGCATCTTAAAGATAAAATATAAAGACGGAACCATCGAATCGTATGAAGTTGCCGTAAAAACAAAAGAGATAATACAGGAAGAAACAAAAAAGCCAATTGACTATAACAGTTTGCCTTTAATTAGAAATTCTTACAGGATTTATTTTACCGATCTTTTTTTGAATAAAATAAGCATTGGCTACGAAAGAATGCTAAACAAAAAACACTCTGTTGATATTGATGCGTTCTACAAATTCCATTCAACCGGGGATAAAATGTTTTATCAAGATTGGAAAACAGCTCATTATAAATTTGCTGAGGGCGCAGAAATAAGAGCAGGAGTTTCACGGCACTTTTATTATAAAAGTCGCAGGATCTCGGTTGGAGCTGCAATTGCTTACAGGCAACAAATTATCACAGACGCCGCTTTCATTTCAGAGTATAGATATACACCGGATGTAGGCACTTATAATATTACCCAAACAAAAAAAGGAGTTGGCGCGTTCTTAAAATTTAATTTTCAGTTCAAACGTCATGTGTCGGGTTATGAATTTTTTATTATTCCCGGAATATACCGCTGCGAAACAAAGAACGAATATCATTCATGGCAGAATAAGTATCAACAAGGGCAAAGTATACCACAACCTCTTATTACAGATCCAAATAATATACCAAAATTGCAAACCAGTTATATGAAAGAAGGTCTGTCGTTTGTACCTTATTTAAATTTTGGTTTTTCATATGTAATTAAACAACCACCAAAAGGCTGGTATAAAGAGTTGATGTATAAGCGCGACTCATCAAACTATAAAAGAAAGAATATTGTTTTTTATAACCCAATCGAATTAGGCGACGGAGCAATAGGATTTACATATTTCAGGATATTCTATAGACAAGCTTTAAGCCTTGTGGGTTCTGCATCTATTCCCTTAAACGACTTATCATCTGGTTTTAGCAATGGTATTTTAATGGAGAATAACAGAAACTATCATTTAGATAAAAAATTCATGGATTTTAGTTTAGGAATGAATTATAATTTTTCACAACCGCAGCAACGTTCTTTTATTTTTATTGGTCCTTTATTGAGGGCAGCACAATTTGATGGAGGTTATGGCAGAGAAAGATTTGTTTTGAATAAATACTACGCTTATGCAAACGGAGGCTTTGTGTTACGCGCCAAAAAAGGCTTTAGCTTTCTTATGAACCTGGCGCTTGGTCATTATTATGATAATTATGTTGTGAATGATATCTCTGTACAATTAAAAACCAATAAGGTTCTCACCAGAAACCCTACTATAAATTCGTTTATGGTATCCATGCAGTTTGGTTACTCGTTTTAAAAGCAGAATAACTTATTTCTTTCGAAATTTAGAGCTTAAATCTATATATTTACACAAATGAAAACATTTGAAACGGATGCTTACGTGATGCATGTTCATGATGATCTTTTAATAGAGTTTAAAGTTAAAAAAAACGTTAAGCTGTTAGATAAAGATATTTGGGAGTCGCGTGAACAATCAACAGGCTATATGCCCGGCAAAAAATTTTATGTGTTGTTTGAAGTGGAAGAGAACTTTGATGTTTCGGCAGATGCAAGAAGAGCGGGCGCTTCAGAGGAATATTCAAAACATGTAGCCGCCGTGGCCTTATGCAGCAATCGACTTCACGAAAAAATTATTGGCAACCTGTTTTTAAAAGTAAATAACCCTATTGTACCCACCCGTTTTTTTGATGATCGTGATAAAGCAATAGATTGGCTTAAAGAAAAGGCAAAGGCCAAATAAGCTTTCAACCTTTTTAAACAATCGTTTTCTTTTTCAATTCTTAACTTATCTTTGCTCTTTATTTTTAAAAAATGAGCAATTCAAAAACTATTAAAAGTGCCTTAGTATCGGTTTATTATAAGGACAATTTAGAGCCGATCATCAAAAAATTACACAGCCTTAATGTAAAGTTATATAGCACCGGCGGTACGCTTTCATTCATAGAAAAATTAAACATTCCTGTTACAGCGGTTGATTCTGTTACAACATACCCGGAAATTTTTGGTGGCCGTGTAAAAACCCTGCACCCTGCTATTTTTGGCGGCATCTTAAACAGAAGAGATAACGCATCGGATCAAAAAGAAAAAGCACAACACAACATTCCAGATATTGACCTTGTAATTGTTGATCTGTACCCTTTTGAGGAAACCGTTGCCGCAAAAGCTTCAGAAGAAGATACTATTGAAAAAATTGATATTGGTGGCATTTCGTTAATTCGGGCAGCAGCTAAAAATTTTAACGATGTTATAATTGTTTCTTCAAGAAATGATTATTCTGAATTATTAAATTTATTAGAAACAAAAGGCGGAAGCTCTGATCTTGCAGACAGAAAAAAATTCGCTGCAAAAGCATTTGCAACATCTTCGCATTACGATTCTGCCATCTTTAACTATTTTAATCAATCAGAAGAGATTACACAATTCAAACAAAGCCTACAAAAAGGCCAAACCTTACGTTACGGCGAAAACCCGCACCAAAAGGGAGTTTTTTATGGCGACCTGGATGCAATATTTACTAAACTGAACGGCAAAGAACTCTCATATAATAATCTTTTAGATGTTGATGCAGCAGTAAATTTAATAGCCGATTTTGAAGAACCAACCTTCGCCATTTTAAAACATAATAATGCTTGTGGCGTTGCTTCAAGAAATACAATTAGCGAAGCTTACAAAGATGCATTGGCGGGAGACCCGGTGTCTGCTTTTGGTGGGATCTTAATTGCTAACCGCGCCATTGATATGGCAACAGCAACCGAAGTAAATAAATTATTTTGTGAAGTTGTTATTGCACCCTCTTATAACGATGATGCTTTGGCGCTATTAAAATCAAAACCAAACCGTATTATTTTAATTCAAAATAAAGTAGCGCTTGGAAAAAACTCTTTCCGCAATTTATTAAATGGTGTAATTGAACAAGATAAAGATCTAAAAACAGAAACAGAAGCAGATCTTAAGGTTGTAACAACAAAAGCACCAACTGCAGCAGAAATTAAAGATCTTTTATTCGCTAACAAATTAGTGAAACATACAAAATCAAACACCATTGTATTTGCAAAAAACGGACAGTTGCTTGCAAGCGGCACAGGGCAAACATCGCGTGTAGATGCATTGCAACAAGCAATTGTAAAAGCAAACAATTTTGGTTTTGATCTTAAAGGTGCTGTAATGGCAAGCGATGCTTTTTTCCCTTTTCCTGATTGTGTGGAGATCGCCCATAAAGTTGGGATTACTGCCGTGATACAACCGGGAGGTTCAATTAAAGATAAAGAAAGTATCGATTACTGCAATGCCAATGGCGTGAGTATGGTTAACACCGGGGTAAGACATTTTAAACACTAAAATATGCGCTTAAAAGCGTTTTTATTCATCTTACTTTTTAAAAACTTTTCTGCTCAATCACAAAAGACGGAAATTATTGATCCTTCAGGATTTAAGCATGATTACGTTGTAAGCAGCTTAAATTATATTGAAGACCTGAAAGACACCACGCGCTTAAAATACATTGCTGTTTTGCGCTTATATGGTGTTTATGATAATGAGCTTAGTATGATGCAATGGCTCGATCTTGTAAAAATTAAGGCAAAAGAATTAGGGGCAAACGCGTATTACGTAACAAAATATTTTGAAACAGAAACAAACGCAAACCTTATTGTAAAGCTATTTTTTGCCGGAGAAAACGTTTTAAAAACAAATAAAACAAAACGAATTATTAACGGCGCTTTTGTGTTTAACCAAACAAAATTTGCAAAGGATAGTGCCTACTTTTATTTAAATAAAAAGAAAACATATTTTACACCATCAAGGTATTTCTCAATTCCAATTGTTATGAATGAGAAAAATATAATCACACTTAAGAGCTCCGGCCTTGCTCCCAAAAAGATCTTTTTTAAGAAAGATTCAAAGTCGCGTTTTTTTATAATTCCAAAAGGGCCTAATTCTGTTTATGTGTTTACGCCATTGGTTATAAGTGTTGCAGGTGCAATAGCATTAAAGATCAAATCAAATACATTTCACGAATTAAAATACGAAACGGGTAGATTTTTAATGGAGATCTATAAATAAATTTATTGAATACGTTTTAGGAAAATTTCTTTTGGTGGATTTATCACCATTGGAAATTTCTCGATCTTAACGGAGCTGCTATCTAATCCAAACGCTTTTGCTTCACTTAAACTGAAACGCTTAAGAAGGAAATAAATGTTTAAGATCAGTTTTTCAAAGAATGGAAGATCGTTCTCGTATGACAAGAATTTCTCCAGCACCACAAATTTAAAATCTCCAATTACATTGTTTTTATTTAATGATTCGTAACGGCTGGTAATATCCACTTCTTTGTTCTTTACCATATCCGCAACCACTTTTCTAAACATCAAATTAATACGCGGCGCTATCCTGAAACCAATTCTAAAATCAACGCGAATAATATCTTCGTTAGCAATTTGCGTTACTTTATATTCCATACGATAAGGCTCATCCATTACATCCACATGTACAAACCAGTAAATATCTGCCTTTTTCGGCCGTTTTTGCAGAATGGAATAAATAACTTTTGATTCAATCATTAAAGGATTATTAGCGCTGGTCATATACACCAAATGCGTTGCATATTTTTGAATGGTGTTATCGCTGCTAAGATCAACCAGCATTTGCTTGTAATTATCTAAAGGTACAAGATCAACATAGCGTTGACGTATTAGCTTAGCTAAGTACCACGACGCCATTACACCCGCTAAAATAAGCGCAATAATTAAAGTGATGTAACCACCCTTCGGAAATTTTTCTAAGTTGGCAATTAAAAAAGCGCCTTCAATAACTATATAAGTGATGGCAAAAATATTTAAGAACCAATGAGGATATTTTTTTAAGCGCATAAAAAACGCAAGCAAGCGCGACGACATGATCATGCCTAAAATAATAGTTAAGCCGTAAGCGGCCTCCATGTTTTTAGATTCTTTAAAGAACAATACAATACCAACACAGCCAAAATAAAGCATCCAGTTAATTGATGGAATATACATTTGTCCTTTTAAATCGGTAGGATATTTTATTTTTACTTTTGGCCAGAAATTTAAACGCATGGCCTCGTTAATTAAAGTGAACGAACCGCTTATTAAGGCCTGTGAAGCAACAACCGTAGCTATTGTGGCAATACCAATACCAAAAGGCAAGAACCATGCCGGCATAATAGAATAAAAAGGATTTGCACCATCTAATGTTTTACCATCCATAGAAACCAACCAGGCCGTTTGGCCCATGTAGTTTAATACAAGCATTAATTTTACAAAGATCCAGCTAATGCGGATATTGTGGCGGCCGCAATGGCCCATATCTGAATAAAGCGCTTCTGCCCCGGTTGTACATAAAAATACAGCACCTAATAACCAGAAAGCACCCGGATGATTGATCAATAAATTAATACCGTAATATGGATTTAAAGCTTTTAAAACTGTGAAATCATGCGAAAGGCCTATAATTCCCATTATACCAAGAGTTAAGAACCAGATCATCATTACGGGCCCAAAAAACTTACCGATAAATTTTGTACCAAATTGCTGAATAAAGAATAAACCTGTAATAATAGCAATAACAATAGGAATTGTAGGAATATCACTAAAGCGTGGAATAAGCTGCAAACCTTCAATTGCCGAGGCAACTGATATAGGAGGCGTAATAATTCCTTCGCCTAAAATGCAACAGCCGCCAATAATAGCAGGAAAGATAAGCCATTTGCGTTTTGCTTTTTTAATTAAAGCATACAAAGAAAAAATCCCACCTTCACCTTTGTTATCTGCCCTTAAAGTAAAAATTACATATTTAATAGTGGTTTGTAAAGTAAGTGTCCAAAACACTAAGGACATGCCACCAATAATTACAGTAGAATTTATTGGCTTATCGCCAACAATGGCTTTCATCACGTAAAGAGGCGAGGTTCCAATATCACCGTAAATGATACCTAGAGTTAAAAGTAAACCTGCAAGCGTTATTTTACTTACATGGCCATTCTGGTGATTTCCCATGAGGGTGTTTAGATAAAGAGAGCAAAATTAATATAAAAAGGAGTATCAAAATCATAATTGCGACTAATTATTTATTTATGCGCATGGTTAAAAAAAAAACAGGCATAAACAATAAAAAACTGAAGATTAACGTTAGATTATGAGAAATAACTTTTTTTAAGAAAAACCACCCGAACAAAAGACTTAAAAGGCAGGTTTTAACGAATAGCCATTGTGTATTCAAATAAAATGGTTTAATTTTATATAATAGATTTTTGAGACGTGAAAAGGCTTTTAGTACTTATTTTGATATTTTTTTCTGTTTATGGTTTTGCTACTCATAACCGGGCCGGCGAGATCACATATAAGCGTATAGCACCTTTTACACAAACAATTCCCGGTGTTGGTACCTTTCCGGTTTACACTTACTCCATTACACTTACTAAATATACTGCCGATGGATCGGGTATTGCCGACCGTTGTATAGATACTATCTATTTTGGTGATGGCCAAAGAGGCGAAGCTCCAAGGATAAACGGTACTTCTTCTGCTTGCGATTGTAGTGGGCCTTGTGGAGAAATAATTATTAGTAATGGAACTTATACTGTAAAGAAAAACGTTTATGTTATAATTCATACTTATCCAAGTTCGGGGTCTTACCTTATCCACTCTTTCGATCCAAATAGGAACGCCGGGGTTATCAACATTCCTAATTCCGTTAACCAATCTTTCTATCTTGAAACTTTATTGGTCATTAATAATTTTACCGGTGCTAATTCATCGCCCGAGTTTAAGTATGCGCCAATAGACAGGGCTTGTATTGACAAATGTTTTTATCACAACCCCGGAGCCTATGATTCCGATGGGGATAGTTTAAGTTACGAGATCTCAACTTCAAGAGGTGAGAACGGACAAACCGTTCCGGGTTACTCTTTTCCTGATGCTGGAAATTCCGGCGTTTATGGTATAAACCCAATTACTGGCCTTTTAACATGGTGCAAGCCGCAAGGTTCAGGCGAGTATAACCTGGCATTTATCGTTAAAGAATGGAGAAAGAACACAAGCGGTATATATGTTTTGATAGGTTATGTTTTACGTGATATGCAGGTTGTTGTTGGTATATGTCCAAACAACGATCCACCATTTATAACCCCACCAATTGACACCTGTATTGTAGCGGGAACCTCAATTATAAAAAATATTTATTTTGGAGATCCGAACATACCAACATCAACTAACGTATTTACAAATATAGTTACGCTGCAAGGCAATGGCGGTGCCTTTTCGGGCCCAAGTCCTGTTGCTACTTTATCAAACACAAACATTATAATAACATCAAGCTCACCTACAAACACAGCAAATGCAATTTTTACCTGGAACACAAATTGCAATCATATCCGCTCGCAACCCTATCAAACTGTTTTTAAGGCCGAAGATAACGGGCAGCCGGGTATCACGCCAATTATAAATCTTGTTAACTTTGCCACATATAATATTCGCGTGGTTCCACCTGCAGTACAAAACGTTACCGCCGTACCAATGGGCTCTTCAATAAATGTGAGTTGGTCTTTATCAAGCTGTAATCCAACAAACAATCCTATAATAGCTTATAAAATATATAGAAAGAATGATTGCACCCCTGTTGTTTACAACCCTTGCGAAACCGGTGTTCCGGCAAGTTCAGGTTTTACTTTTATTGGACAGACCACACCTACAATAAGTGCTTTTTTAGATAACAATGGCGGCAATGGATTAACAGTTGGCCAGGATTATAGTTATTTGGTAGTAGCTGTTTACAGAGACGGCTCACAAAGTTTTGGCAGTTCACAAGTGTGTGCAAAATTAAAACGCGATATCCCGGTGTTGTTGAACGTGGATATACTTTCTACATCTACTACCACGGGCTCTGTTTTTGTGCGTTGGGAAAAACCATTGACCAATACAGGTAATTTAGATACGCTTATATTTACAGGCCCATATCAATTCAACTTAAAATACCGCCAGGGCGCCACAGGTACGTTTACAACAGTATTCAATACAACCAGTCAGTATTTTTTAAATCTTGCAACTCAATACACACACACGGCTGTAAATACAGTTGATACCGATGAAGAATATATTGTTGAATTTATTTCAGGAACGGTTACAGTTGGTTCTTCTCAACGCGCTACTTCTATCTTTTTAACACCAACCCCGGGCGATAGACGTATTGATCTTTCCTGGGCAGCATCCACCCCATGGAATAATTATAAATACACGGTATACCGCAAAGATCCATCTTCCACTACATTCAGCGCTATTGCCATAACAACATTAACAACCTATTCGGACACTACTCATATTGTAAACAGTAACAGCACACGCAATTATGTTTATTGTTATAAGGTTTTGGGTGAAGGCCAATATTCAGATCCGTCAATCACAAAACCGTTATTAAATAATTCACAGGAGGTTTGTGCAACAGCAATAGATCTTACTCTTCCGTGTTCACCAACAGTATCTATTAATGCCGATTGTCCAACAGGTATGGTTGAGGTAAGCTGGACCAATGTAAAATTATCTTGTAGCGATGATGTGGTTAAATATTATTTATTTTACAAACCAACCGTTGATGATCCGTATCAACAAATAAGTACATTAGCGCCTGCTAGTTCAACCATTTTTGTATCCGATGGTTTAGAGTTGATCTCGGGCTGTTACGCAGTTCAGGCGGTTGACTCAAGTAATAATGTGAGTCCGTTAAGCCCTGATTTTTGTATTGACAATTGCCCTGAATTTGAATTACCCAACATTGTTACTTTAAATGGTGATGGTGTGAATGATTTTTATAAAGCCATTAAAGTACGCCAGATAAAAGAAATTGATCTTGTAATTTTTGACCGTTGGGGCACTTTGGTTTACAAAACAAAAGATCCATATTTTAAATGGGATGGTACGAGCCTGCAAAGCAACCAACAGGTTAGCGAAGGCACCTTCTTTTATATTTGCGATGTGTTTGAACCACGATTAAAAGGCACCATTAAACGCAGTCTTAAAGGTTATATGCAGGTTGTGAAATAATCCGGAATTCTTTCATAAAAGATTGTGAGGCCTGAGGAAATGCTCTAACTTAATAAAAAACCAATTTTGAAAAAGAGCTTAAGCATAATTTTCCTTATTTTTTCTTTAAGTGTTTTTGCAACTCATAATCGCGCAGGAGAGATCTTATACAAACGCATTGCTCCATTTACACAGGTTGTTGGTGGTGTAACCGTTTCGGTTTATAAATATGAAATTACCGTAATAAAATATACCGATCATTCTGATGCCAACCACCAGGTAGCTGATCTTTGCGAAGACAGTGTTTTTTTTGGTGACGGACAGGTTGGTATTGCTAACCGAACAAATGGTGGCGCCGCGCTTTGTAACGATTGCCCACAATGTGGAAGCTTGCTTATAAACCAAAGCAATTACAAAGTAAAGATAAATATTTATAAAATAGAACACACGTATCCAAGTTCAGGTACTTATAGGATCCGCTCACGTGAACCTAACAGAAATGCGGGCGTGATTAATATTCCTAATTCATCCTCACAATATTTTTATCTTGAATCATATTTGGTTGTAAATGATTTTACTGGCGCTAACTCATCACCACAATTTGAAAATTATCCAATAGATCGCGCTTGTTTAGATAAATGTTTTTATCATAATCCCGGTGCGGTTGATCCAGATGGCGACCTTGTAACCTATCATATGTCTTATTCAAGAGGCCAGGATGGAAATATAGTTCCTGGCTATAGTTTACCAAACCCAGGGCCAAATGGGGTATATAAAATAGATTCTATTTCCGGACTTTTAACATGGTGTTCACCTTATCAAATTCAAGGAGAGTATAATCTTGCTTTTATTGTAAAAGAATGGCGTAAGAACACCAGTGGTAATTACGTATTTGTTGGCAGTGTTTTGCGTGATATGCAGGTAGTTGTTGGCGTGTGTCCAAATAATGATCCGCCGTTTGTAAATGTACCTATCGATACCTGTGTTGAGGCTGGAGCCTTAATTACTAAAAACATTATTTACGGCGATCACAATCAAATAAGCACAATAACATTGCTGGGCAATAGCGGCGCCTTTGCAGGAGCATCTCCCTTAGCAACACTTTCAAATACTACTTTTGTTAATTCAATTCAAACAAATACATCTGCAATTTTTTCGTGGCAAACAGCTTGCGATCACGTTCGTTTTCAACCCTATCAAACCGTTTTTAAAGCAGAAGATAATGGACCGGGCATAAATCTTGTTTCTTTTACTACTTACAACATTCGGGTTGTTCCTCCGGCGGTGCAAAACGTTATAGCTACACCACAAGGCTCGGCAATTAATCTTAGTTGGTCATTTTCTACCTGTAATCCAACTAAAAACCCAATCATCGCGTATGAAGTTTACAGGAAAAATGATTGCACACTATTTACGCATGATCCTTGCGAAACAGGAAACCCTGCCGGTTCAGGCTTTTCTTATATCGGGCAAACGCCTTCAACGGTAAATGTTTTTACAGATAATAATAACGGCAACGGGCTAACCGTTGGACAGGATTATAGTTATCTTATAATTGCTGTTTATAAAGACGGATCTAAGAGTTATGGCAGCTCGCAGGTATGTTCAAAATTAAAACGCGATGTACCCGTACTTTTAAATGTTGATATTCTTTCTACATCTTTAACTACAGGTTCTGTTTTTGTGCGTTGGGAAAAACCATTAACTAACGCCGGAAATCTTGATACGCTTTCATTTCCCGGCCCATACCAATTTATTTTAAAATACCGCGAAGGATCTTCAGGCCCATTTAATCCGGTCTTTAATTCTACCAGTCCATATTTTTTAAATCTTGCAACGCAATTTACGCACATCAACATCAATACAACAATAAGCAATGTAGAATATGTTGTGGAGTTTATTGCCGGCACAACAACCGTTGGTATATCACAACGCGGCTCTTCAGTATTTTTAAATACTATTCCTGGAGACCGGCACATCGACCTTCAATGGAACGCACTTACACCGTGGAATAATTATATGTACACAATTTATAGAAAGAGTCCTTCGGCAACCGTGTTCAATGCTATTGCCACAACATCACTAACAAATTATAATGATACAATAAACATTGTTAACCGCGCAACCTATTGTTATAAAATTTTAAGTGAAGGACAATATTCTGATCCGTCAATAACAAAACCGTTATTAAATAATTCACAGGAGGTGTGTGCTACAGCAGTTGATCTTACACCACCATGTACACCAACACTAAGTGTTATTGCCGACTGCCCAACAGGAATGGTGGAGGTGAGCTGGACAGACGTGCGGCCAATTTGTAGTGACGATGTTATAAATTATATTCTGTTCTACAAAGCAACCGTCGGTGATATATATTCACAGGTAGCACTATTTGGCGCTAATACAACATCTTTTAATTACGATGGTTTAGAGTTGATCTCGGGCTGTTACGCTGTTCAAGCGATTGATTCAAGTAATAATGTGAGTCCGTTAAGCCCTGATTTTTGTATTGATAATTGCCCTGAATTTGAATTACCCAATATTGTTACTTTAAATGGTGATGGTGTGAATGATTTTTATAAAGCCATTAAAGTACGCCAGATAAAAGAAATTGATCTTGTAATTTTTGACCGTTGGGGCACTTTGGTTTACAAAACAAAAGATCCATATTTTAAATGGGATGGTACCAGCCTGCAAAGCAAACAACAGGTTAGCGAAGGCACATTCTTTTATATATGCGATGTGTTTGAACCACGATTAAAAGGTACCATTAAACGCAGTCTTAAAGGTTATATGCAGGTTGTAAAATAATTCTGATTACCTTTGCTTCATTAAATTATGAAGCTCTATAAAAACCTTGTTAATTCCGTTGCAGAAACCCTCCAGGAAATTTTTGTAAAGAACCGTTATGCTGATAAAGCAATTGAAAAGCTATTTAAAGCACATCCGCAGTGGGGCAGCAGAGATAGGCGTTTTGTAGCCGAGGCCGTATACGACATTGTAAGAAATTTTCGTTTGTATTCAGAACTGGCACAATCGCAAAAGAATTTTTGGTTCATTACAGCTGTTTGGTTAGTAGTAAAAGAAATTGAATTTCCTGATTGGCAGGAGTTTAAAGATCTTGACAGGGAAGCGATAAAAAAACAAAAAGAACATTTAAAAAGTAACTTGCCGGTTTATGAATCGTATCCCGATTGGTTGTGGCAATTAGGAATTGATGAGCTTGGCGAAGAGGCGTGGATAAAAGAAGCGCTGGCCATGAATCACCAGGCTACTGTTGTGTTACGCGCAAACACTTTAAAAACATCTGCAACAAAATTAATAGAAGAGTTTACAAAAGAAAACATTGCTTTAAAAGAAGTAGATGGAATTACGAACGCGTTACAATTAGTAAAGCGCGAAAATGTTTTTCAGAATAAATTCTTTAAAGAAGGCTGGTTCGAAGTTCAGGACGCCGGATCGCAGGAGATAACTTCTTTTCTTGACCCTAAGCCAAACCAGTTTGTTGTGGATGCCTGTGCTGGTGCCGGGGGTAAAAGCCTACACATTGCCGCTTTAATGAATAATAAAGGCAAGCTGGTAAGTATGGATGTGGAAGGATTTAAGCTGGAAGAATTAAAAAAACGCGCTAAGCGTGCGGGTGTCTTTAATATTGAAACACGCGTGATAGAAGATTCTAAAACCATAAAACGTTTGGAAGGAAAAGCAGATAAAGTATTATTAGATGTTCCTTGCAGTGGCCTTGGTGTGATCAAAAGAAATCCTGACGCTAAATGGAAGTTAAATGCTGAGGTGATTGAACGCACAAAAACTCTGCAACAAAAAATTATTTCAGATTATTCAATAATGGTAAAACCCGGTGGCGAATTGGTTTACAGCACCTGTAGCATTTTACCAAGCGAGAACAGAAAACAAGTGGATCTGTTTTTAACAAACAATGCTAATTTCGAGTTTGTAAAAGAGCGTACCATCCTTCCAAGCCAAGGATTTGACGGCTTTTACATGGCGTTGTTAAAGCGTGTTTCTTAATTACTTTAGGTTAATTTTTGTTCGCCGGGTCAATTAATTATTATCTTTGATATACATACATTTTGACTCTAACAGAAAAATATATAATACTTGAGTCGCACCGGAGCCGTGCTTCTATTACCGAGTTTTGGGACAATGGAATTATATTTATTAAGCTGGATGATAATTCTGAAGTTACACTTACCGATGCCAAAGAACATCACGCTTTTTTAAAGGCGAAATTTGACGGTAAAAACAAACTACGCGTCTTAACAGAATCCGGACGTTATACTACTATTGCAAAAGAAGCCAGGGAATTTTCTACTCTGCCCGAAACAAATAAAATGACTTTGGGCAGCGCTGTAATTATAAAGTCGCTTGCTCACCGCATCTTAATTAACTTTATTATCAGCTTTGCCCGTCAGCAAAACATGCACATGCGTATGTTTGAAAACAAGGACAATGCTGTAGAATGGCTTTTGGCACTAGAAGACAAATCAATATAATTATGAAGAAATTAGGCGCGGTTTTTCTCTTGTTCTTTTCTTTTTCAATTTTCGCACAAATAAAAAATGTGGACGCTGTTGCTTTCAAAAAATTAATTGATGAAAAGAAATATGTTTTGATCGATCTTCGAACTAACGATGAGATCAAAAGTAAAGGCATGATAAAAGGCGCAACACAAATTGATTTTTTAGATAAGAACGCTGAAACGAATATTGAAAAATTAGATAAAAATAAAAGCTATCTTATTTATTGCGCGGGTGGTGGGCGAAGCATTGACTGCGCAGAGCTTATGCAAAAGCAAGGATTTAAAGAAGTTATTAATCTCGAAAAAGGGTTTGGTGACTGGAAAAACAAAGGTTTTGAGGTCGAAACAAAATAGCCGTCAATAATTTGCAGTTCTTAAAAAAATACAAGTCTTTTCTTTTAGTGCTCCTTGTTTTATTTCTTGTTGAATTATTTATTTATCCTGTAGGCGATTTTGCTTTAAATGACGATTGGGCTTACGCAAAATCGGTTTACCATTTTAATAAGTATAATGAATTTGTAATTGGTTTATGGCCCGCTATGACACTTTATTCGCACGCCTTACTCGGGGTTGTTTTCGTAAAACTGTTTGACTTTTCTTTTACTGTTTTGCGCCTTGCAAATATGTTCTTATGTATAATAACCCTATTTCATCTTTACAAATTCTTCTGCAAAAAAAACAAAGCATCTATTTCTGCTTTGGTTTGTGCCTTTATAATTTTTAATCCCTTTTACATGAATATTTTTAATTCATTTATGACGGATCTTACTTTTTTTAATTTTTCTTTTCTGGCTTTTTATTATTTGAACGAATATTTTCTTGAAAAAAAATGGCACAACCTGTTATTATTTTTTTCGTTTGCTGTTTTGGCAACCTTAACAAGACAATTGGGGCTTGCATTATTTTTAGCCTACGTATTTGTTGAACTAATTAATAACCTTAGATCGCCAAAAAAATGGATATTGCCATTTGTTTTATTTGCCTGCGGACTTACGGTTCTTTATTTATTTGAGCTTTTTGAATCCTCACGGTTCCGCTGGGACTGGAGTTACCAGGGTTTATTTTTATCTCCAACAAAAATGCCAATCGGAATAGAAACCATTCCAAGAGCTATTACTAAAACATTTATGATCATTAAAAATAGCGGCCTATGGTTATTGCTTGTTTTGGTGTTAACAGCACCTTTCTTTTTTGAAAGAATAAAAAAAGCAAACAGATATGTATTGGCAATTGTTTCGGCAACGTTTGGCTTGTATTTCTATTTAAACTTTAAAGAACACGCCTTGGGTGATATTATCATTAATGTTGGTGTAGGTATTGAATCTACGGTTGACATGCTCATGATCTATGCTACCGACCTTCATGCTACAAGCACCTTGCTTTTTGTATTGTTAATGATCCTTTTTTACGCCGGCTATTTTTTATTTGCTTTTTTAATCGGTGCTGCTAAATGGAAAAGGATAAAAGAAATGTCGCCATCAAAGCAAATAATATTGGCCATTTTAATTCTGTATTTAATTTTAATAGGCATTGCTGATTCATCCTTTGACAGGTATTGTATTTTCTTTGGGTTATTTGCATTAGTTCTTTTAATGAGCAATACACTTTTGTATTCGCAAAGATCATTTAAAGCGTCCGTCATTATTTTTGCTTTTATTTTTTGTTTCTCTGTTCTCGCAACAAAAGATTATTTTACTGCTGCGCGATTAAAAAACAAAATGCTGAATGAATTAGCTGTTAATGATAAAATAATTCCAGAAAGAGTTAGCGCCGGTTTTGAGTACCAGTTATGGGACAGGAGTGACAATAACATTAACTGGATAAACTGGGATCACCTGGATGATAAGATCTGTTTAATTACAAGGCGGCCTGTAAAAGAGTACGAAATTTTTAAAACATACACCTATCAACGTTTTGTGCCTTTTAAAACAGACACTTTTTTTGTATTGAAAAAAATAAAATAGATTGGAAATAATTTATGCCATACCCGGTTTAGGAACTACTAAGGAATTATTTCAAAATATTTCTATTCAAAATTATGAAATAAAAGTTTTGAATTGGCCGGAACCGAAAAAAGAATACACTTTAAAAGATTATGCAACAAAATTTATTGAGCAAATAGATGTAAGTTCGCCCGTAAACCTTATGGGCGTTTCGTTTGGAGGCATGCTGTGTTCAGAGATCGCAGAACAGATACAAACAAAAAAAGTAATTTTAATCTCGTCGTGTAGGGATAATTCTGAATTTCCTTTGCTTTTAAAAACTTTGAGAATTTTTCCGGTGCACAAATTATTTTCAGATAAGATGATCCGTTCACTGGCCAGGTCTAAACGAAGGCTTATTGGTTTTAAAAGATCATTCGATCGTTTGTTTTTTGAAATGATCAATCAAATGCCTGAAAATTATTTCCCAATTTGTATTAATTATATTGTACAGTGGGATAGAAAAACCAGTAATGGAAATTTTATACGGATTCATGGCACTGCAGATTGGCTTTTGCCTTATAAAAAAAGCAGTAACTTTCATTTAATTCCACAGGGCTCTCACATTATGATCGTTAGTCGACCCAACGATATCAACAAAATCTTAAACAAAGAATTGAATGGATTATAATGCACTTTTAAAATTGGCAATTACCGCAGCACTCAAAGCGGGCGATGAGATCTTAAAGATCTACGACACCGATTTCTTTGTCCAAACCAAAAGCGATAATACTCCTGTAACACTGGCAGATAAAGGCGCGAGCGACTCTATTATTAAAACACTTACACCAGCAAACATTCCAATTATAAGCGAAGAAGAAACGATTTTAGACCATAAGATCCGTAAAACCTGGACGCATGTTTGGCTGGTTGATCCACTGGATGGCACAAAAGAATTTGTAAAGCGCAACGGTGAGTTTACGGTTAACATTGCTTTAGTAGAAAACAATGTACCTGTTATTGGTGTGATCTATTCGCCGGTGAGCAAAGAAATTTATTTTGCTTCTAAAACTAACGGCAGCTTTAAAGTTTCACAACACGATACAATTACAGAGATAAATAAAAAGGAAGATACATTAGTTGACAATTTAATTCTGGCAGCAAAAAAATTACCTTTACAAAAACTCCCAAAAAAGTATACTGTAGTTGCAAGCCGCTCGCATCTTAGCAGAGAGCTCAATCAACACATTGATAAACTAAAAAATGTATACAGCGAAGTGGAAACTATTAACGTTGGTAGTAGTATAAAACAATGTTGGGTAGCAGAGGGTAAAGCGCATGAATACCTGCGCCTGGGCATTACAATGGAATGGGATACCGCCGCAGGGCAATGTATACTCGAAGAGGCCGGTTGCGCGTTAATTGACCTTGAAACCAATTTACCCATGCGATACAATAAAGAGAATTTAAAGAACAATTTTTTTATCGCGAAGCATTAACGCGTTTAATAAACAAATAAGTTATTTCGAAGAATTCATTTAACTATTTTTTGGGCGTTGCCTTCGGCCGGGCTTTTCGCTGCTATCTTTTTATAATTTCAAAAATCATAAAAAGGATATCTGCTGCAATCCCTAACGCAACTATAGTGTATAGCGTAGGGATAGAGCGCTTGTTTGAGCTCTTTTTTATGCAGCGATAGCGAAATAAAAAAAGCGAGTAGCCCTTCGTCAGGCTCAGGATAAACTTTAGCCCGGGCCGGAGGCAACGCCCAAGAAAAGAATATTTATGTATTAATGAATGTCAGGCGAAGGGTTAAAATGTCGAAGTTCGTCTTTGCGAGGAGGTAACGACGAAGCAATCTCAAACCTTTATGTGTTAGATTGCTTCGCTATCGCTCGCAATGACGATAAAGTGGCATGCTGAGCGGAGTCGAAGCATCATTCGGAGATTAACTACCGTTGATCCATTGTGAACGAAAGTTGTAAATGCAAAAGCATTTTCCTTCGGAATTTTTTAGGCAAATAGTGTCCTCCTTTGGAGGAGGTGGCGCGAAGCGACGGTGGAGGAAATGTAGTGGATTTGCTAAAGCAGATCCAGGTTTCTCAAAGCTGTAAATACAAAAGCATTTTCCTTCGGAAAATTATTTTTGTTTTTCGTCAACTTACTGAAAACTACGTTTTCGTGCGTTTCCTCAAAACAAAAAAAGCTACTCCTTCGAGTAGCCTTTTGCATTTGCTGTGATCCCAGCTGGATTCGAACCAGCGGCCGCAGGTTTAGAAAACCTGTGCTCTATCCAGCTGAGCTATGGGACCAAATTCCTTTAAAATAGCGGATAGAACTATTTTTTGAGAATGCAAATGTAAAAAAAAAAATTATTTAAACAATTATAATTATTTTAGTGGATTAACGTTTATACGTCTGCAGCTGTCTATAATCATAGTTAATTACAATGTTAAGCACTTTTTAGAGCAGTGCCTTTTTTCGGTTTTTAAAGCGTTAAAAAACACAGATGCTGAGGTAATTGTTGTAGACAATAACTCTGTAGATGGCTCTATTGCTCTGATCCGCGAAAAATTCCCCAATGTAAAATTAATTGCAAACAGCAACAATACCGGCTTTTCGGTTGCCAATAACCAGGGTATAAACGTAGCTAAAGGCAAATATGTGCTTTTACTTAACCCCGATACGGTGGTACAGGAAGACACTTTTGAAAAAACCCTTGCTTTTATGGAAACCCACCCTGATGCGGGCGGACTTGGCATTAAAATGCTTGACGGAAAGGGAAATTTTTTGCCTGAAAGTAAGCGTGGACTGCCAACACCTGCCGTTGCTTTTTATAAGATCTTTGGTCTTGCAAAACTGTTTCCGGGCTCAAAAAAATTCGGGCAATACCATTTAACTTTTCTCAATAAAAATAAAAACCATCAAATAGATATTTTGAGCGGGGCTTTTATGCTTATGCGTAAAGAAGCTTTGGATAAAGTGGGTTTGCTTGATGAAACTTTTTTTATGTATGGTGAAGATATCGATCTGTCTTACCGAATTACACAAGGAGGATATAAGAATTATTATTTTGCCGATAGCAGTATCATTCATTACAAAGGCGAGAGCACTAAAAAAAGCAGTGTTAACTATGTAATTGTTTTTTACAAAGCAATGGCCATTTTTGCGCAAAAACATTTTAGCCAAAACCACGCGCGCACCTTTGGCTTTTTAATTTACTTTGCTATTTATTTAAGAGCTGCAGCAGCTATTACAGCGCGCTTTATAAAACAATGGTTTTTTCCGGCAATCGATTTTACCTTAGCGCTTTTAGGATTATACCTTTGTAAAAACGTTTATGAAACGCATTTTAAGCTCTTTCCAAATTTTTATTCTAAAGAGATAATAGATTTTTTCTTCCCAATTTATACCTTGGTTTGGATGTTCTTTGTTTACCTGAGCGGCGGTTATGATGTACCTTTGCGCTTAACAAAAGTAATTAGAGGTGTGTTGGCGGGTACTGCATTTATTTTAATTGTGTATTCGTTGTTACCTGAATATTATCGTTTTTCGAGGGCGCTTATTTTAATTGGCTCAGCCTCTACTTTAGTAATTTATTTAATTACACGTTTCATATATCACTTAGCAAAGATCAAAAAATTTAAAATTGGTGGTTATAAAACAAATGCGCGCATTGCCATTATTGGTAGCGAATTAGAGTTTAACCGTGTAAATGATATCCTTAAAAAAACCAATATCCAATCAGAGTTTATTGGTTTTATCAGCAGCGAAAACAATGGTATAAGGAACACAGCTTACATTGGCCATTTTCACCAGATCAACGAGGCAATTGATGTTCATCAGTTGAATGAAATTATTTTTTGCGCACGCGATATTTCATCCCAGGAAATTATTGACAAGATGATCACCTTAGTTACAAAAGGTGTTGAATTTAAAATTGCACCGCCCGAAAGCCTCTCTATTATTGGTAGTAATAGTATTGATACAGCGGGGGATCTTTATGTAATAGATGTAAATAATGTGGGAAGGCCGGAGAACAGGCGTAAGAAAAGATTATTGGACCTTATTGTTAGTGCGGTTGCTTTATTATTTTTCTGGATCCTTATGTGGTTTCAAAAGAATAAATTTAATTTTATTGCCAACGTGCTTAAAGTGCTGGTAGGTATTTATTCGTGGGTGGGTTATGGGAAAAGTCCTAGAAAAGATCTGCCATCTATTCGTCCTTCTATCTTAACACCGTCTGATATTCTTCGTGGTGAGATCTCTGAAGAGCGCATCAACAAATCGTATTTAAATTACTCTAAAGATTATAAAGTTGAGAATGATCTTAAAATTATTTTCTCCCGAATAAGCGATTTGGGCAGATAAAAACAGATAAATGTTAAACTTTGTTTAACGTATTTGCGTAAATTAGAAAATAGAACCAACTTTAATAAAACATCAATTTCATGAAAAAATTATTTATTCTTTTACTCTCGGTAATTTCTTTTTTTGGGGTGAACGCTCAAAAACAAAACCCTATAACCTGGCAGGTAACTTATAAATCAATTTCTGCAACAGAAGGTGAAATTATAATTATCCCTAAAGTAGAAAAAGGCTGGCATAGTTATTCTCAAAAAGTGACGGCTGATGGTCCTGTTCCAACATCGTTTAATTTTACCGAATCAAAACAATATACATTGGTTGGCAAAGTAGAAGAGAGTAATGTGCATGAAGAATTTGATAAAGCGTTTGACGCTAAAATATTTGTGGTAACAGATAAATCGGTATTTAAACAAAAAGTAAAATTCGCTAAAGCAGGCTTTAACGTGGCGTTTAAGATAGAGTTTATGTGCTGTAACGATCAAATGTGCCTGCCTCCAAAAACAAACGAACTTAGCGTTAAGGTGCAATAAAAAAATAATAGTATTTTTAGCCTGTATATTTTACTAAAATATTTTAATATGAAAAGATTTTTCGTTGGCTTGTTTTTTGTCATTATTACTTCTTGCTCTTATGGAGGCGAGAAAACTCCTGATATTAAAAAAACGCCTGAATCAATAAATACAGAAGCTTCTTACCAGAACAAACAATATGTTACCTGGACCTATTCTCAAAAAAAGATAAGCGCAGATGAATTTGAATTGACCTTTAAAGCAACTATAGAACCTACCTGGCATTTATATTCGCAAATAGAAACGCCTGATGGACCATTACCAACATTATTCGATTTTAAAAAATCAAAAGACTATAAATTAATTGGTAAAACAAGCGAGCCAAAACCACACGAAGAAGCTGAGCCTGTTTGGGACGGAAAAATTGTTCGTTCTTTTTCAAATAGCGCAACTTTCAAACAAAAAATTAAAGCACTTACAGATAAATCATTTACTATAAAAGGGTATATAGATGGAATGGCTTGTAACGAAAGTCAATGTCAGAAATTTTCGCCCTCACCTGAATTTAGTTTTAAAATAGAAGGCGCAGAAGTTGCTGCTAATACAGAAACTACAGCCGCGATTGAAAAAGCAAAAGTTGATTCGACACAACAAGCTACTATAAGTGACAATACTGTTACTACAACAAATACCAAAGAAACAACAGTTTCTGAAACACCAAAAGAAAAAAAAGCAGATAGAACCTATTTAGGATTATTTATTGCAGGTTTTTTTGGTGGCTTAGCAGCATTGCTTACACCATGCGTGTTTCCTATGATACCAATGACGGTTAGTTTTTTTACTAAACAAAGTAAAACAAAAGCAGCGGGTATTCGTAATGCATTTATTTATGCTATTTCTATCATCGCCATTTACATTGCGCTTGGCTTAGGTGTTACTTTAATATTCGGTGCCGACGCCATGAACAATCTCGCAACCAACGTCTGGTTTAATTTAGCCTTCTTTGTTTTATTGGTTGTGTTTGCTATTTCGTTCTTAGGGGCGTTTGAAATTACTTTGCCCTCTGCTTTTGTAAATAAAATGGATGCGAAATCAGATAAAGGCGGATTGATCGGCATCTTTTTTATGGCCTTTACTTTAGGCTTGGTTTCATTCTCGTGTACAGGACCAATCATTGGAACATTACTTGTGCAAGCTGCATCTACAGGCGCTTTAGCGGGACCATTTTTTGGCATGTTTGGTTTTTCATTGGCACTTGCTTTACCGTTTGGTTTATTCGCCGCATTTCCGGGTTGGTTAAATTCGTTACCAAAATCGGGGGGCTGGTTAAATTCTGTAAAAGTGGTTTTAGGCTTTTTAGAATTAGCATTGGCAATGAAATTTTTATCAAATGCGGATCTTGTTGTACAAGCTGGAATTGTTACACGCGAAATTTTCTTAGTGATCTGGATCGTGATCTTTGCATTGCTTGGCGGTTACCTAATGGGTTGGTTCAAACTTTCGCATGACAGCGATATGAAATATGTTTCGGTACCACGATTATTAATGGCGGTAATTGTTTTTTCTTTTACAATATATTTAATTCCAGGCTTATGGGGTGCCCCTTTAAAATTGATCAACGGGTTTCCTCCACCCGATTTTTATAGTGAATCGCCCGAAGGTTTTGGCGGAAGCAGATCGCAGATCTCTTCATCAAACGGCGCTCACTCAGACCTGCCGGAACATGCGCACAAAGGTCCAAACGGCATTCCTGCATTTGATGATTATTATTATGCTTTAGAATACTCTAAAAAAGTTGGAAAACCTTTGATGATCGATTTTACAGGTTGGGCTTGTGTTAATTGTCGTAGGATGGAAGGACAAGTTTGGAGCGACCCGGCTGTGAAACGCAGGTTAAGCGAAGATTTTATTTTAGTTTCTCTTTATGTTGACGATAAGAAAAAATTACCGGTAGAATTACAAAAAGAAGTAGAGTGGAGCGGATCGACGCGTAAATTATCTTCTGTAGGAAATCGCTGGAGCTATTTACAAAATACAAAATACAGCTCAAGCACACAACCACAGTACTGGATCATTGATGGTAACGAAAATCATTACAGCGATTCTACCAGCTACGATCCTGATATTGCAAAATACATTCAATGGTTGGATAGAGGCTTAGCTAAGTTTAAAGCGAAGAAATAGCTTTATGCAAAAACCAGAAAATCGTAAACTTTCTCTCGAAAAACTTGAAAACGAGGTTTGGCCTGAACCAACTTACGACACACATCTTGTTAAACGGTGTCATTCATTGAGAAAAGTTCCATTAGAAAAACTCAACATCGAAGATCTAAGAGTTTTAGTAGGACAACAGATCGGATTAAAATTTCTTGTGAATATTGCTATTGAAAAATTAACAGAAGATGTTTTAGCTGAAGGCGATTTTTATCTCGGAGATTTACTTAATAGTGTTACTGGGATTGATAAAAAGTATTGGAAGGAAAACCCGGAGCAGCGTATATTATTATCTGCTATTATAAAGAATAACGAAAATAAAATAGCAAATAACTCAGTTCTAAATATTAAAGATCTTTTATAGAGTAGAAAACAAAACTACTTCCCCAACAACTTCGATAAAATATAATTGCCATCAATTACCAGTTGCTTAAAGTTTTTTCCCTCGCAATGTGCGTGAGGGATTGAAGTGAAAAGCCCGCAGCGAAGCGAGGACTTGTAGCGCAAAGCCCGACCCGCTTCGATAGACTCAGCACAGGCTGCGGGACACGCCCAAATTAAAAATATTGCATGTAAGATTTTCCTGCGTCGGGATGACAGGGGATTATTATTACTTCCCCAACAACTTCGATAAAATATAATTGCCATCAATTACCAACTGCTTAAAGTTTTTTCCCTGGCGGATAATTAATTGATTGGTGTTATATTTTGTAATAGCATAATCGTATTCAATAGCTTCTTTTCCTTTTTTTTCAAGGGCAATAAGATATTTAAGATCTTTGTCTGTTAACACAAATTCTTTTTCTTTTTTAAATCCCCAATACGGTTTCTCTCTTATTTTTAATGCAGAAAATTTTCTGTTTGGAAATACTGCTAACGAAGCAGCATAATAATCAGCAGTATAACCGCTCGCGATTTTTTTCACCACATACTTTTCGGTGATGGTGTATTTTTGTTGTGTACCGGTAAGCGTTTGTCCGGATACCGTTGAAAGCTGCTGTGTGGCTTCTTCCACATGGCATTGGTAATAGGTTAACGAATCGCCAACTTTTAGATCTTTTAAGATGCTGTTTGCAGGAATTATAAGAGAATCTATTTGCGCCTGAAGCAAAGAGCAAGAAACAACAAACGCTATCAGGAATAATTTTCTCATGTATAAACGATCTCAATTTGTTTTGAAAGTGCTATTGCTTTTTCTTTCACTGCATTTACATCTCCGTTTGGTACATCATTACAAACAACAACGGCCATTCTTCTGTACGGGCGTGTTGTAGGTTTGCCAAAAACCTTTACATCTGTGTTTTTATTTTCAAGAACTTTTTCTATTCCGGTAAAGCCAGGGCTAACCCCTTCTTTATTTGCTAATATAACAGCTGATGCACCACACTTAACCAATTCAATATTTGGAATTGGTAAACCTAAAATGGCGCGCGCGTGTAATTCAAACTCGTTATAATTTTGTGTGTTGGCCAATGTTACCATTCCAGTGTCGTGCGGACGAGGAGATAATTCAGAAAAGTAAACCCCTTTTTGCGTTAAGAAAAATTCAATACCCCAAATACCATAACCGGTTAATGCTTTGGTCACTTTCTCGGCCATTTCCTGCGCCTCCTTCAGATCTTTGTCGCTTATGGCGCAAGGTTGCCAGCTTTCCTGGTAATCACCGCGCTCTTGCCTGTGGCCAATTGGCGGGCAAAACAATGTAGTGCCATTCTTTTGCGTAACAGTTAATAATGTAATTTCCGAATCAAACTTTATAAATTCTTCAATGATCGCTTCTTTGTAATCGCCGCGCGATCCATCCATGGCATAGTTCCAGGCTTTTTCAACATCTGCTTCGGTTTTAATAACGCTTTGCCCTTTGCCGCTGCTACTCATTAATGGTTTTACAACGCAAGGAATTCCAATTTTAGAAACAGCATCTTTAAATGCTTCTAAAGTTGTTGCATATAAATAATTAGCAGTTCTTAATCGTAATTCTTTTGAAGCAAGGTCGCGAATGGCCTTTCTATTCATGGTGAAGTTAGCAGCCTTTGCACTTGGCACAACTGTTATGCCTTGCTTTTCATAATCGTAAAAACGCTCGGTGCGTATAGCCTCAATTTCAGGAACAAGAAGATCGGGTTTATGTTTGGCTACAATTTTATCAAGCGCTTCACCATCCAACATATTAATTACTTCAAAAGCATGTGCTACTTGCATAGCCGGCGCATTCTCATAACTATCTACAGCAATCACATATTGGCCTAAACGCTGTAAAGCAATAACAACCTCTTTACCTAATTCACCGCTGCCAAGCAGCATTACTTTTTTTTGCATAAAAATTAAGAGCCTTGTTTTATAAATTTAGAAGAATAGATAACAGCACCGTTTTGTTTTATGCTGATGAAATAAATTCCCTGTTTTAAAGAAGAGGTGTTTATTGTGTTCTTATTTTCTCCTTCGTTAACTGTTTCAGTAGTTTGTATAG
The DNA here is from genome assembly GCA_013816615.1 of Bacteroidota bacterium. GTDB lineage: Bacteria > Bacteroidota > Bacteroidia > B-17B0 > Aurantibacillaceae > Aurantibacillus. The sequence goes on along the minus strand of JACDED010000002.1, from coordinate 24,764 downwards.
CTTGAATTTTTCCCAATATATCGGTCATCTCTAACTTAACAGCAGCTTTGTTTTTTAAAGTATAATTCAAATTCAAAATAGCGTTTGCCGGATTTGGAAATAAATTAATAGAAGCTATTGCCGAATTTTCTTTTATACCAACCGTACTGATACCATTAATATTTATATCATCAATAAAAATATTATTACCACCACCTGCCGTAAACGAAAACCTGAAACGTGTTTTGGCAGAAAGATGTGTATCATCAATATTTATTTTTTCTTCGCGCCATTCTGGTGATGCAGGAGCAGGAACGTTTGAACCGTTTATATTACCGGTAACCGTTTTTAAAGCGCTACCCGATTTACTGTAAACCGAGAACCATGTTAGCCCGCAATTATTTGAGATAGAAACATCCAGCTTATCTGAATTGGTTGTTGCACGCGTTGCAAAATGTAATCTGAAACTTAATGTATTACTTGCGGTTGCACTCAGGTCAAACGCCGGTGAAATTAGTTCATCGGTTGATGGTGCAATTGAATTATGGTTAGCAATGCTCACACAATTATTTCCTGTGTAATTTGTTGTGCTTACATTTTGCCAATCGGCCACGTCATTATTTTTATTTACAGCTGTCCATTCATTTACAAAAGTAGCCGCGTTCTCAAAGCTTTCGCTGTAAGGAATTGTGTGGCTTGAAGTTGCGCTATCCAATACATAAACTTTATTTGTAAATGTTGTTGTTTTGCTTGAAGACAAATAAGTTTTGGTTAAAGCAATATTATAAACGCCGGGAAAATTATATTTTACTTTTACAATACTATCCGTTAAGCTGGAGGAAGGACTTCCGAAAAAATTCCAGCTGCGTGAAGAAGAATTACCGCCGTATGAATAGTCAGTAAATTTTACCGAATCGCCAACGCAGGCAACGATGGTTCCAAAAGGCAATATATCGGGAACGGCAGTACATACTACAGGATAAATATAAGGATCGGCCGTACCTGTTGCAATTAAATTACCATTGCTCCATAAATTATTTCTGCCGGATGCCGCGCCGTTAATACAAGCTGTCATACGCACTACTTGCCCCGCGGTGAACATATTTAAACATGATCCGTTAGTATAATCCATATAGTCGGTATACATTTCGCCATTTGGTCCGCCGCCACAAGAGTTGTTTGGGTTTCTTGGAAAGTTCGGACAACCGCTGTTGCTGTTAACGTGCGGAGGAGTGTCTGATACAAGATCATTACCACAATTGGCATCGCCCCAAATATGACGCAGGTTAAACCAATGCCCTAATTCATGAATTAAATAGCGCCCCTTAAAATTTCCCCAACCGCTATTGCTTGCAGATGTACCAATATTACTAATAAGATCTCCGCGAATATTTATCCCGTCTAATGTTGCTGCGCCTCCGGGAAATGTAGCATAACCGCCGCCCGCACAACCGCTTTGACCAGAATAATGCATGGATTGAACCAACCAAACGTTTAAATATTTATTGCTTGGCCAGTACGATAATGATTTTGGATCATCTTCATTAACCGAACAATTACTAATTGAATTATAAACCCTGTTAATGCCATTTGTGCAATTACCATTTGGGTCGATAGTTGCTAAACGAAACTCAACATTAAAGGCGCCTGCTGCTGTTTTAAAAGCCGCGGGGGTTAAAACGGTATCGGCTTGTTGACGTGGAAATTCTTTATTTAAAATTTGCACCTGGTCAATTATTTGGGCATCAGAAATATTTCCTGAACCACCTGTATGAATCACATGAAACACGATTGGAATAATATAAAGCGATGCTGTTGCTGATTTGGCAGCAGAAGCTTTTTTAATAAACTCCTGTGTAAATACTTCTAATGCATCCTGGTTCTTTTTAAACTCAGCATTATTTTGCATTTGTTTTTGATAGTATTGATCAGTAATACAACCGTGTTGATCTTGCGCATATGCTTCTAACAAAAGCAAATTACAAGCGAGGAATAAAATTATTTTTTTCATGCCTTTAAATTTTATTTATTAAAACCCACATCTATATTTTCAGGATAAGAAGAATGAAAGAGAGCATAAATAGTATAGCCAATTGCAAGCCCAACGGTTCCGCCAATTACGGCCTTAATTTTTCGACGTTGCCTTGCCACACGCTCGTAGCCTAAAATGTAAGCATCACTTTCTACATACGTTGGATTGCTAATAGTGCTATGCCTTATTCTAACTTTTGGTAAACCGGTTAAAGCCATAAATCCGTAAGGGGCAACAGGCCCCCAAAACGTACCGGTCATTCCGCCAATCACACCTGCAATACCTGCGCCGATCATAGCGCCGCGGGCTTTAAAACCTTTGCGTGCATCGTTCTCGCCTTTCATGTACATCCACATTTCATCACGCGTAAACCAATTGCTTAATAATGAATCCTGTTTGTAGTAATAACGTTTATCGCCATTGGCAAAACGCACCATAAAAAGCTGATCCCATTCGTAATGAATTTTTTTGCTTGGTTTTTTTGGATTTATAATAGTAACAGCACCTAAAAGTGTATCAATTACTCTTTCGCCAACAACATGGCCATTCATTAAATAAATAGTATCCTGAACTGTAGTTTGTGAAACAACTGATTGAAACGAGAAACTAAAAACCAAAAACAGAAGAACTTTTTTAAGCATGAACCAAAGATAAATTATTAATTATAAACTTGGTTTATTTTGGTACTGGTGGCCGTAAAAAGTTTAATAATTAACAACTTGTTCCTCTATATTTTCAGGGATCTCTCTGAATTCGTATTGTTGATTACGTAATTGTGGCTCAAAGCCGGCTTCGCGAATAGCATCCTGGATAGTTTTATATGTAAAGCGGTGTGGCGCACCAGCGGCACTCACTACGTTCTCTTCTATCATAATACTTCCAAAATCGTTAGCGCCTGCTTGCAAACAAATTTGCGCCGTTGCTTTACCAACAGTTAACCAGCTGGCTTGTATATTTATGATATTAGGAAGCATGATGCGGCTAAGTGCTATCATACGAATATATTCATCTGAAGTAACGGTGTTTTTTACACCTTTAACACGTTTTAATAAAGTGCCGTCATCCATAAATGGCCACGGAATAAAGGCCAGGAAACCTTTTGAATTAGCGGGTTTTTGTGCCTGCACTTCACGGATCCATACTAAATGCTCAAAACGTTCGTAAATGGTTTCAACGTGTCCAAACATCATAGTAGCGCTGGTTGTGATATTTAACTGGTGACAGGCTTTCATCACCTCTAACCATTCGCGTCCTGTACATTTACCTTTGCTTATTAACCGGCGAACACGGTCGTTTAAAATTTCGGCACCAGCACCTGGCAGACTGTCTAACCCGGCTTCTACCAAAGCTTTTAAAATTTCTGTATGCGTGCTTTTTTCTAATTTGGTAATGTGCGCAATTTCTGGTGGCCCAAGAGAGTGCAGTTTTATTTGAGGAAAATATTTTTTTATTTCTTTAAAAAGATTTACATAGAACGAAAGGCCAAGATCAGGGTGGTGCCCGCCTTGCAGCAATAGTTGATCGCCGCCGTATTTAATGGTTTCTTCTATTTTTTTCTTGTAAGTAGCAATATCGGTAATGTAAGATTCTTTATGACCCGGAATGCGGTAAAAATTACAGAATTTACAGTTGGCAATACAAACATTGGTAGTGTTAAGGTTACGATCTATTTGCCAGGTAACTTTGTTCGAGTTTTTTTTCTGAATTTTTTTAAGCTCATTGGCAACAAACATCAACTCGGCGGTAGGCGCATTTTCATAAAGAAAAACACCCTCTTCAATACTTAAAAATTCAAATTTTAAGGCGCGTTCTAACAGCTCGTTTACATTCATTTGCATGTGAAATAGTCTTACAAATATACGCAGGCTTTTGTTGAGATTAACGTTAAAAGAAAAGAAAAATGAATTGTATTTTCTATTATAGGATAAAGGATTCAAGACACAGGACTTAAGACACAGTCAAGAAACCAGGAACAAGAAACCTGAAACATTATTACTTCAAAAACGCTTCTCTTTGTTTTTTTGGCAGCGATTGAACGATAAGCTCATAGGAGTCATCTATCCACTCAAAAATTTGTTTTTTTGTTGCCCGGCCATCGCATATAATTGTGTTCCAGTGTTGTTTGTTCATATGATAACCGGGCCGAACAAAATCGTATTTTTCGCGGAGCTCAATTGCTTTTGGAGGATCGCATTTTACGTTAAACTGAATGGGGTTTGAATTTAAGCCGGTAAGTAAAAAAATCTTTACGGCCTTAAAAACAAGTGTTTCATTATCAAACGGAAAACCTTCTGTAACCCCTTTTTTTAAAAGGCAATGCTCTCTTATCTCTTCAATGCTCATGCTTAACAATTTCTTAATATCTACACCAAATATGCTAAAAATTATGCCAGATGTAAAACAAGGCATTTTTAATTGCTAAAACATGCCAATATTTGTATTCAAATGGCGTTTAATCCTAAAAATAGTTTGTGAATAGATTCTATTTTATTAAGTTTGGCATTCAAATTTTAAATAAGAAAAATAACTAAATAATAAAATAACAACAACTATGAGCACAAAAAAAACATCGGGAGGATTCCCACTAATTGTTTCGGCATTAGCAATTGTAATTTGCCTTTTCATCGGTATCTTTATTTTTAAAGGGATTTTAGGGGCAGCATCTAACTTTGAAGGTGGCGATGCAGAAAAAGGACATCCACGCAATATCTTAGGAACTATGTACAAAGGCGGTTTCATTGTGCCTATCCTTATTGGTTTCTTATTAACGGTTATCACTTTTGCTATTGAGCGTTTTATTACAATTATGAAAGCAGGCGGAAGCGGAGCAACTGATAAATTTGTTGCTAAAATTAAATCATTGATCTCTAACCACGATTTTGCAGGTGCTATTGCTGAGTGCGATCGTCAAAAAGGATCTTTAGCTAACGTTGTTCGCGAAGGCATTAAAAAATACGAATTCGTACAAAACGATTCACATATGGATAAAGAAGCAAAAGTTCACGCTATCCAAAAATCAATTGAAGAAGCAACAGCTTTAGAATTACCAATGTTATCTAAAAACATGGTGGTTATTTCAACAATGGCATCTATTGGTACATTAGCTGGTCTTATTGGTACGGTTGTGGGTATGATCCGTGCGTTTGCGGCCTTATCTGCTGCGGGTGCTCCTGATACTTCTGCGTTAGCAACGGGTATCTCTGAGGCTCTTGTAAATACATTGGTAGGTATCTTAACTTCTGCTTTAGCGATCATTTTCTATAACTATTTCAGTAATAGAATTGACCAAATTACTTACGCTATGGACGAAGCAGGATTCTCTATTATTCAAGAGTTCCAGGCTACAGGAAAATAATTTTGAGTTTTTTCAAAATTATTTATGGAATTTAAATAAAGTATTCATCTTAATTAAAACAATAAGCAATGTCAAAAAAACCATCAAAAGGAGGAGCCCCGGCGTTAGATATGACGCCCATGGTGGATCTTGCCTTCCTATTGGTAACATTCTTTATGTTAACGGCGTCTTTCCGTATGGCAGAGCCGGTGGTGGTTGATCCTCCATCGTCTATTGGCCAGGTAGATTTACCGGATAATCATATTTTAGTTACCATTGATAATGACGGCCGCGCTTTTTTCGGGATCAGCAATTCAACTGCTAAAATGAACGCCTTGCGCGACATGTCAGCAAAATATAAAGTGCCTTTTACAGAAGAGCAGATCGTTAAATTTAGTGGCTTGCCAAGCTTTGGAGTAGATATTAAGGACCTTCCTGCATACATAGATGCAAAAGAAGAAGCCCGTAAAAACTTTAAAGGACAAAGAGGCGTGCCTTTGGATACCATAACACCAAACAATCAGTTGAAGGACTGGATTGCCATTGGTGGTAGAAAAGCAGTTGAAATGTATGAAGAAGCAAAAATAAAAGCAGCCGATGCCGGTGGCGAATTTAAAGCCGAAAAGCCGCGTTATGCGATTAAATGTGATGCTAAAACAAAATACATTTATGTAAAAGACGTAATTAAAACATTTACAGATTTAAAGTTGTACCAATTTAACCTCATTACTTCTTTGGAAGGCGGAGGAACAGTAATTGATCCAACAAAATAATCATTAAAAAAATTAAACAATGGCAGAAATAGCAGACAGTGGTGGCGGAGGCCACAAAGGTGGCAAGAAAAGGGCCAAGAAACAAAGTACGCGTATTGATATGACGCCCATGGTGGATTTAGCGTTCCTGTTATTAACGTTCTTCGTTTTAACAGCTACGTTCAGTAAACCAAAATCAATGGAGTTAACTTTTCCTGCACCACCCGATAATCCAAAAGATCAACCAGCATTAAAAAATGGGATTACTTTTTTATTATCTAAAGATGATCGCATCTTCTATTACGAAGGGGAATTCAGGCCCGCAGATGATGAAAAAGGTTTAAAAACAACTTTATCTGAATTGAGTTTTTCTCAGGATGGCAATGCAAGTTTGCACAAGTATTTGCTAAAGAAAAGTAAAGTAATGCAGGATCAGATCCGCGCATTGGATGTAAAGCATAAGAACAAACAGTTAGAAGATACAACCTTTAAACGTATGGTAAGAGAAGTAAAAGCGAATCCCGCTTCATATACTTACCTTATTAAAACAGATGATAAAGCCACTTACAAAAACGTGATTGATGTAATTGACGAGTTAAATGTGAACGTTGTAGGTAAATACGTAATGGTAGATATTTTGAAACCGGAAATGGATCTGGTTACTGAAAAAGTTACAAATTAATAATAGGAGGAAAACATGTTACAAAATTGGAATGATGTAACCCTTGATTCGCGTAACGACCTGGTATTTGAAGGTAGAAACCAGGAATACGGCGCGTTTGAGCTAAGAAGAAATTATAATAAACGTGTAACGTTTATTATTGGTGGTATGATCGTATTTTCTTTAGCACTAATGGGTGTAAAGAAATTTATGGACAGGCCGGCAGATGAAGAGGTTGTTGAAAAGATCGTGAACACACAAATTGATCTTACTCCACCGCCACCAATTGAAGAAATACCACCACCACCACCACCACCGCCACCACCGCCAATGGTTGAGATGGTTAAATTCGTTCCGCCGGTAATTAAGGATGATGCTGTTGAAGAAGAGCCTCAAAAATTACAGGAAGAGGTAAAAGAAACTAACGTAGGTGTTAAAGATCAGGAAGGTGACAAGGATATTGTTGCTCCACCAACAGAGATAAAAGGCCCAACAGAAGCTGCTGCGCCGGAGATCTTTACAATTGTGGAAGAACAAGCTGAGTTTCCCGGTGGAATTGCTGAAATGAGTAAATTTATCAGGGAGAAATTACAATATCCGGCAATGGCCCGTGAAGCAGGAATTAGCGGAAAATGTTTCTTAAAATTTGTTGTTAACGAAAACGGTGATATCAGTAACGTTGAAGTATTAAAAGGCGTTCCGGGATGTTCAGATTGCGATAAAGAAGCTATGCGTGTTGTAAAATCAATGCCTAAGTGGAAAGCAGCAAAAATGACAGGCCGTTCGGTAAAATGTTACTTTAACTTACCTATCAGCTTTAAAATTCAATAAATAAATTTTAATATTTAAAAAGCCATAACACCTCGCGCGTTGTGGCTTTTTTCATTCTATAAAAACATGAAACCAATTTTGAATTCATTTACCATTTGGACCGGTGCATTTATGATCGTTTTGGTTGTAGCAGGCGCTATTGCCTTTGCCACAACAGATCTGATGAGCGATAGGCTTTACGGAAACAAGCGCACCGGTTTTGTTATTATGTTATTTGCATATGCGGTTTACAGGGGCTTTCGATTATATCAAACACTTAAACAACAAAAAAGAAATGAAGAACAATAAACGTTTTAAGTTTCAGGTTTCTGGTTTCTTCGCAGGTGCGTCTTGCGTCTTGTATCTTGTATCTTTTATCTCAATGTATGGCTGCAGTGATTATTTTAAAAATGATTACGAAGATAACACGCCAACTTCAGGAAAATTAAAAGTGTATTATGACGAAGGATTAAGATCCCATGTAGAAAACCAGGTGTATACTTTCGAGGCACTTTATGGAAACGCTAACATCGAACTGTTTTCTGTAACTGAGAATGAAGCCGTGCAGGCCTTATACAGCGATAGTTGCGAAGCCATTGTTATTTCACGCAATTTAAATGAAAAAGAAAAACAGGCATTTTCCTCTAAAAGCTATACGCCTAATCCAACAGCGGTAGCAAAAAGCGGTATTGCTTTAATTACAAATATAAACACGCCGGTAAAAAACCTTTCTTACGAACAAATAGTAGAGCTGCTAAGCAAAGAATTGAAAACAAAAGATTCTTTAAACAACGAAACAAAAATGAAAGTGTTGTTCGATAAAAATAATTCTTCAGTAATGTTTTATTTAAGAGACTCACTTTTAAAAGGCGCCGCATTTTCCCCTGATTGCAGCGTTTTGGGATCAAGCTTAGAAAGCATTAATTATGTGGCGGCAAATAAAAACACAATTGCGTTTATTGATTTTGCCTGGTTAAGCGATGTAGACGATTCTCTTTTTAAGGCCAATCTTGGCAAAATAAAATTCATTCCTGTTGGCCAAAAAAACACTAACGATCAATTTGAGCTTCCAAGCCAAAGCAGTTTTAAACTAAACACATATCCCTTTACAAGAACGGTGTATGTAATTAAAAAAACAGGAGAATTTAGTTTAGCAAAAGGCTTTGAAACCTTTGTGGCAGGCCCAAAAGGACAAACCACATTTTTAAAACAAGGTTTGTTACCAACCAAACAGCAGGAAAGAAGTATAGAAGTAAAATTGAAATAGTTTTGTGAAAAAAATCATTGCCATGTTTTTTATTTTGAATGCTTTTTATTGTGTTTCGCAAAGCGACACGGTTACGGTTTTTACTATTGTTGAAGAACCCGCCGAGTATCCGGGTGGAATAAGCGCAATGTATAAATTCATAGCAGGAAATTTAAAACATATTGAAAGCAATGAAGACGCTATCCATTGCAGAACATACATAAAGTTCATTATTAATGAAGAGGGCATTGTTACTGATCCGTTTGTTTTTAAAAGTTGCAACGGATGCTCGCCCTGTGATGACGAAGCATTGAGAGTGGTAAAAATGTTTCCCAAATGGAAACCCGCAAAAATGTCAGGGAGAATTGTAAAATCATATTTTTTACTACCCATAAAATTTGGAATAGGCCATTGATTCCCTTAAAAAATGCTAAAAACAGACTTTAATAATTAATTGGTACCTAACTTGCAATATAAAATATTGTGTTATTTTTACCACGATTTATAATTAGAAAATGAAAAAAACGATCATACTTAGCGCTATTGCCTTTACAGGTTTTTTAAACGCGCAAACATTACAGGATGCTGTTGCTAAAACAGAGAACGAGCGCTTTGCAGCGGCCGCAGTTGAATTTCGCGCGCTAATTACGAAAGATGCCGCTAAAGGAGAAAACTATTTTTACTACGGCGAGAATTTTTTTAAGAACGACCAGCTAGATAGCGCCAGCATTTTTTATAACAAAGGTGCAGAAGCAAATGCTACATACCCATTAAATTATGTAGGTATTGGTAAAGTATTTTTAGCAAAAGGCAACGTTGCCGATGCAAAAACACAATTTTATAAAGCAATTGCGCTAGGCGCAAATAAAAATGCTGAGTTGTTACGTAAAGTAGCAGAGGCGTGGTTAGCAACAGATACAAAAAATGCTGATGAAGCTTTAGTACAAATAAATGCAGCTATTAAATTAGAACCAAAAAATCCTGAGAATTATATTATTCTTGGTGATGCGCAATTGGAAAAAAATCCAACAGATGGCAGCGGCCCCATTAAAAGCTACAAACAGGCTACAACTTTAAATCCAAAAAGTGTAAAAGGTATTTTACGTGAGGGTAAATTATATCAACGTGGCCGTAACTACCAGTTGGCAATTGATAAATACAAAGAAGCAGTTGCTATTGACCCAACATTTGCACCTGCTTACAGAGAATTGGCTGAGGTGTATTCGTTATACCAACAACACGCAAAAGCAATTGAGAACTGGAAAAAATATTTAGAATTAAATAATAGCGATGAAGCACGTTACCGTTTTATGAGCGCGTTGTTTTCTAACAAACAATATACAGATGCAATTACAGAATACGAAGGTTTAAAAAAATCAGGCTTTAAAAGTCTTTATTTAGAGCGTCTTGCAGGTTATAGTTATTATGAGATAGGAAATAAAACGGATGTGGAAGCATACAATAAAGGTTTAAACTCTATTGAAAATTTCTTTCAAATGGCAGGGCCTAACTTTAAATATTTATATAATGATTATAAATACAAAGGCTTATTGTTAGCGCGTACCGGTAAAGATTCGTTGGGAGTTTTAGAAATGGAAAAAGCCATTGTGCTTGATCCTGCAGCTTCGGGCGAGTTAAATACAGCTATTGCGGATATTTACATGAAATCAAAAAAATACGAAAATGTAATAAAGGCTTTTGAACGTAAAATGAATGGCGACTGGAAAAATTTAACCAACAATGATTATTTTACAATGGGCCGCGCATATTATTATTGGGGAGGAAACATACAACGTGAAGCCGCGGCTATAAAGGACGCTAAACAACGTACAAAAAAAGAAGAAGAAACTACACCACTTTTTATCAGTGCGGATTCTTCTTTCTCAAAACTAACGCAATTAAGCCCGGCATGGCCAGTTGGTTATTTCTGGAGAGGAAAAGCAAATGTGCAATTAGATCCTAAAAATGATAAATGGTTGGCTAAGCAACATTATGAAAAAGCAAATTCACTGGTTAAACCAGAAGAAAAAGCTACACCAACCTATAAAAACAATATGATTGAGGCGGCAGAATATTTAGGCGATTATTACACCAACAGTAAAGAGGGAAAAGATAAAGTAAAGGCGGATGAAATGTGGAATCTTGTAAAAGAACTAGATCCAACTAATAAAAAACAACAATTTTATTTTAATCCGCCCAAGCAAGGCACTAAACCCGCAGGTACAAAATAAAAACTGATTAGTAAATTTTAAAAGCCCGTTGTATTTACAATGGGCTTTTGTTTTATTAAAAACCTATTTAATTTCTTATCAGTGAAATTTGTGTAATCTGTGGCTTTTTACTTTACAGCCATTTGTTTACGTTTACCTGTTAAAATAAGCAAAACAAAACAAATTAATTAACTCATTTTGACTATTTTACTATCTTTGTCTGCCCCCAGTATCCCATGGATTTAAAGCAATCGATCGATAAAAACAACATCCCGCAACACGTTGCCATCATTATGGATGGAAATGGCCGTTGGGCCAAGCAGCAAGGTGAAGACCGTATTTTTGGCCATCACGAAGGTGTAAATTCTGTTCGCGAAATTGTTGAGGCCTGTGGCGAAATAGGTGTTAAGTTTCTTACACTTTATGCCTTCAGCACCGAGAACTGGAATCGCCCAAAAGATGAAGTAGACGCTTTAATGGAATTGCTAGTTGCAACTATTAGCATGGAAACTCCTAACCTTAACAAAAAAGGCGTGCGTTTACAAGCTATTGGCGATATTAAAAGCTTACCTGAATCGTGCCAGGCAGAATTACAGGAATCTATTGATATTACTTCAAAGAACGATACGGTCACCTTAATTCTTGCTTTAAGCTATTCAAGCAAATGGGAGATCACACACTCTGTAAAAGAACTTGCAAAACAAATTGAAGAAGGAAAATTAAAAGCTTCTGAAATTACATCAAAACATATTGAAAAACATTTAAACACCAATAAATATCCTGATCCTGAATTAATGATCCGCACCAGTGGTGAGCACCGTATCAGTAATTTTTTATTGTGGCAATTGGCTTACGCCGAATTTTATTTTACCGACACTTTATGGCCCGATTTTAGAAAAGACGACTTCTTTAAAGCCATTTTATCTTTTCAAAACCGCGAACGCCGTTTCGGACAAACAAGCGAACAACTTTCAAAAAACTAAAATGGGAAAACAATTTATAAAAGTAGTTTTTCTATTAATGATCTGTTTAAGCGGATTTGCACAACAAGACTCTACATTCTTAGAAACCGTTAAGAATCCAAAGAAATATAAGATCGGGGGTATTTCCATCGAAGGTGCCGATAACACAGATAAAAATGTATTGACCTTATTATCGGGATTAGCCGTTGGCGATGAGGTTACTATTCCCGGAGATAAAATAAGCGATGCCGTAAAAGCATTATGGAAACAAAATATTTTTGAAGACGTTCAAATTCTTCAGGATAAAATTATTGGTAGTGATATCTTTTTGATCATAAGAGTAGTTGAGCGCCCGCGTTTATCAAAATTCTCATTTAAAGGCGATGTTAAAAAAAGCGATGCGGATGATATTCGTGGAAAGATTCGGTTGCTTGAAAACCGCGTGGTTACTGACTATATGGTGGGCACCATTAAAAACACCGTTAGAGATTTTTATTTGGATAAGGGTTATTATTTTAACCAGGTTGAGATCACTCAAAGAAAAGATACCAGCAGGAAAACACCATATACCATTCTTACAATTAAGGTTACAAAAAACCGGAAAGTAAGAATACAGGATGTAAATATTTACGGTAATACGGTAATTAAAGATTGGAAACTTCGCCGCAAGCTAGAAGACAGCAAGCCACGCCGCTGGTACAATCCATTTAATTCAGGAAAATATTTAGAAGATAATTTAAAGAAAGATCTGCCTTCTATTGCCGCAAAATATAATGCAAAAGGCTATCGTGATGCACGCGTTGTTAAAGACACTGTTTATTTTGTGAGCCCAACCCGTGTGGCAATTGATATTACAATTGATGAAGGCCACAAGTATTATTTTGGAACCTTTAAATGGTTTGGAAATGCTAAATACCGAAGCGGTCAGCTGGATACGATCTTAAATATTGCACCCGGAACGGTTTATGATCAAACTAAATTAGATCAAAAATTATATCAGAATCCTAACGGTTTTGATATTATGAGTCTTTATATGGATGATGGTTATTTGTTCTTCCAGGTTAATCCACAGGAAAGTAATATTCATAATGATACAATTGATTTTGACATTTTAATTTTTGAAGGAAAACAAGCAACCATTAATAAAATTACCGTTAAAGGAAATGATAAAACAAACGACCATGTAATTTATCGTGAGATCTTTACCAAGCCTGGTCAGTTGTTCAGACGTTCGGATATTATTCGTACACAACGTCAGTTAGCGCAGTTAGGTTATTTTGATCCTGAAAAACTAGATGTAAAACCACAACCAAACCCTGCTGACGGAACTGTTGACATTGAATACATTGTAGAAGAAAAACCAAGCGATCAGATCGAATTAAGCGGTGGTTGGGGTGGAAGAAACTCATTGAACAACCAAAGCGGGCAGGGTGGTATTGGTATAATTGGTACACTGGGTGTAACGTTCAATAACTTCTCGGCAAAAAATTTATTTAAAGCTTCATCATGGCGACCTTTACCAAGTGGCGATGGTCAGCGTTTAAGCTTACGTGCGCAAACAAACGGTATTTATTACCAGTCGTATAACTTTTCATTTACTGAGCCTTGGTTAGGAGGTAAAAAACCAAACTCACTAACGGTTTCGGCATTTCACTCTTTATTCAGTAACGGACAAAAAAAATACGTTGATAGCGAAGTAGGAAAAATTTATAATCCAAAACGCCAAAGCATGAGTATTATTGGTGGTTCGGTTGGTTTAGGAAGACGATTAAAGTGGCCCGATAATTATTTTAATATGTTCACCAACATTAATTATAATTATTACGATCTTAAAAATTACGGCGCCTTTATTTTCACAAATGGTTTTGCAAACGATCTTAACTTCCAGTTAAATATTTCGCGTAACTCTATTGATGCGCCTATTTATCCTAAAACAGGCTCTAACTTTACATTCTTAGGCCAGTTTACACCACCATATTCTCTTTTCAATAATAAGGATTACAGCACCCTGGCCGATGCGGAAAAATACCGTTATATCGAATATCAAAAATATAAGATCACCGCAGAATGGTTTACACAATTAACCAATAAAAAAGCGGCAGAAGGTAAAGAGGCACGCAATTTAGTACTACGTACAAAAGTAGGTTATGGCTTTTTAGCACGTTATAATAAATCGGTGGGTTATTCACCGTTCGAACGTTTTTATCTTGGTGGTAGCGGTATTAGCGGCTTTCAAAACTTTGTGGCAAGAGAGATCATTGGCTTAAGAGGTTATCCGGATAATTCATTGGTGCAAACGTATTCGGGTGGTAATGCCGTGGGCGACCCTATTGTAGCGCGTTACACTATGGAAATTCGTTATCCTATCAGCTTAAATCCACAGGCAACCATATTTGTTTTAGGCTTTGCCGAAGCAGGTAACGCGTGGACTGATTACAAAAAATTCAATCCTTTCCAGGTTAAGCGCAGTGCAGGTTTTGGCTTACGTGTATTCTTACCAATGTTTGGTTTATTGGGTATTGATTATGGTTGGGGCTTTGATAATGTTCCGGGTCAGCCGGGCATTGGCAATGGCACGGGCCAGTTCCACTTTACCATTGGTGGCGCCCTTGGCGAATTATAGCAAAAATGTGTTAATTGAACGATATTTTTTAAATTGGCACGTTTTATGATTAAATTTAAAAACTTAAAATATGAAATTGAGAAGTAAAATAGTTTGTGCTTTATTAGTGATCTTTTCAGGTTTTGGATTTGCACAAAGTGGTGCAGCAAAATTTGGTTATGTGGATACAGATTACATTTTATCGCAAATACCCGAATATAAAGCAGCGCAAAGCGAGTTGGATAAAACAAGCGTGCAATGGCAAAAAGAAATTGAAGGAAAATATTCTGAGGTGGATAAACTTTACAAAGCTTACCAGGCTGATGCCATTTTGTTAACAGACGAAATGAAAAAGAAACGCGAGAATGAGATCGTGAACAAAGAGAAAGAAGTAAAAGATCTTCAAAAATCACGTTTTGGTGTGGATGGCGAATTATTTAAAAAACGCCAGGAATTAGTAAAACCTATACAGGATAAGGTTTACAATGCTATTAAAACCGTTGCTGAAAAAGCAGGCCTTGGGTTTATTTTAGATAAAAGCGGACAAGTTTCTATTTTGTATGCTAACAGCAAATACGATAAAAGCGATGATGTTTTAACCTATCTTGGTTACAAAAAATAATTTTATAGAATTAATAAACAATAAAAACACCAATAAAACCCATGCTTTAATAGCATAAAAAACAAACACTATGAACAAACAAAAATTTACAAGAGTAGCCCTGATTATTGCGGCAATTGGATTATTCTCTTTTGCAAAAGCCCAAAAAATTGCACATTTGAGTTTAGACTCTTTGATCAGCTTAATGCCTGAAACAAAAATAGCTAAAGAAACAGCCCAAAATTATTTAAAAGGAATTGATGCTGAATCTATCAGTATGCAATCTGAGTTAGAAGCTAAGTATCAAAAATATATGCAGGATAATGCCACAATGAGCGATCTTGTAAAAAAAACAAAAGAAGACGAGTTAAACCAATTACAACGTCGTATCGAAGAATTCAAACAACAAGCACAGCAGGATTATCAACGTAAAACAGCTGAATTAACTGCACCTATTATGGATAAAGCCAAAAAAGGAATTGAAGCAGTGGCAAAAGAAGGCGGTTACAAGTATATTTTAGATACAAGTGCTGGAAGCGTTCTATACAGCGAAGCATCTGATGATGTTTTAATGGCAGTTAAAAAGAAATTAGACTCTATGCCTGCGGCAGTTATTCCAGGTGCGGCCAACCCAACGGGTGGTATTAAAACTCCTCCTCAAGGTGGTGGCGGTGGAAAAACACCTCCAAAAGGAAATAAATAATTGCAATAGTTTTTCAAGAACCCTCTGTATTAAAATGCAGAGGGTTTTTTTGTTTATTCAAAGGAGCTAAATACAAGGATAAAATTCGTCGGCAAATAACACAAACTCGTCTAATTTTCGCCAAATCCTCCTCGCATTGTTAATAACTCCACGCTAAGCCTGAGTTAATTAGCCATCTGAATTTCCTAACTTCAATATAATAAAAACTGTTAATTATGAGAATCACATTATTATTCGCACTAAGTTTAGGGTATTTAAATACCCATTTTGCGCAAACATATGAAGTGATCCCTAACACCATGGATACTATTAACTTTATTGATGAGCTTGGCAAAAAACAAGGTAAATGGGTTTTATTCGGAAAACATAAACCAAATACATGTTATGCCCCCAGTCAAAAAGCGGAAGAAGGATCGTACAAAGAAAACCGTAAAACCGGAATTTGGATGGAGTATTTCTGTAACGGAAATACAAAAAACAAAATAACATTCGCAAATGGCCGTCCAGATGGCTACGCAATCGTTTACCACGAGAACGGAAAAATTGAAGAAGAAGGACAATGGAAAAATAACCATTGGGTTGGCGGCTTTAAACAATATTACGATAACGGACAGGTACAACACGAATTTACATTTAACGCCAGCGGTAAGCGCGAAGGCGTGCAAACCTACAAATACGAAAACGGTGAAACAGCTGTTAAAGGAAATTTTGTAAACGGAAAAGAAACAGGAACCGTTCAGGAATTTTATGAGAACGGCAAATTAAAAGCTGAAAAAAAATACGATAATGGTAATGTAGATGTTGCTACTATTAAAACTTACGAATCAACTGAAAAAGTTGCCAAGAAAACAGAAGATGCACCAAATCCACCAAAAATTGCAGTAATTGAAAAACCAGCAGGGGCCTTGGTTTTAAATGGTAAGCAAACACTTTACAACAAAAACAAACAGGTAACTAAAGACGGTGTTTTTAAAGACAATCGTTTTATGGAAGGAAAGGCCTATATCTATAACGAAAATGGCATTTTAACACAGGTTGCTGTTTACAAAGGCGGCATCTACGTTGGCGATGCGCCAATAGAAAACTAATTTTTTATTATTTAAATATAAGGCGGAGTTTTACTCCGCCTTTTTTGTCTCCATGAAAATTTACACATATATGTTTTGTTTCGTGTTCTTGTCTGTTTTAGGCATTAGCCAAACGTTTGAAATATATAATGGTGATACTATTAACCGCACTGATCTTGAAGGAAAAAAGCAAGACCAGTGGCGCATAACAGGAAAACTAAGACCCGGAACCTGCTATCAAGTAGATCAGACAGTTGAAGAAGGAAAATACATTAATAATAGAAAAAGTGGAATTTGGACAGAACATTACTGCAACGGAAATTTAAGAAACAAATTGACTTTCGTAGAGGGGAGACCAAACGGCGAAGCTTCTATGTACCATGAAAATGGTGTGATAAAGGAAACGGGAACCTGGAGGAACAATCACTGGGTTGAAAAGTATCAGCAATTTGACACCACCGGGAAAGTTGTGTACGAACGCTTTTTTAAACTAGAAGGGAAAGTAGAAGGCTCGCAAATCATAAGAATTTCTGACGATTTTTTTAATATCGGTAAAGAAGTAATTAAAGATTCATCTGAGCTTTCTTGCGGAAAATATTTTGATGTTATATTTCCTTTATGGGGTAACCATGTTTTATATAATAATGCAAGCAGATTACCAAAGATGGTTTTTTTGAAAACAATCGATTTATGAATGGTAAAGCATACATATATGATGATAACAAAGTATTAAGCCGAATAGCCGTTTATAAAGATGGAATTTACGTTGAAGACGCTCCAATAGAATAATCTTAAATAATTTAAGATTTAAATATCCTGCAATTCCTTTAGGGGTAAGTTTTAGAAATCCTTTAATTTTCTTACTTTTACTTCTCCTTATGCAACCATTATTTTTATACAACACGCTTACGCGTAAAAAAGAAGAATTTAAAGCAATTAAACCACCCTTGGTTGGACTTTACGTTTGTGGCCCAACGGTTTACAGTGATGTGCATTTAGGCAATTGCCGCACCTTCATTTCTTTTGATATGATCTACCGTTACTTAATTCATATTGGGTATAAAGTACGTTATGTGCGCAACATTACTGATGCCGGGCATTTGGAAGGTGATCGTGATGAAGGGGATGATAAGTTCGCGAAAAAAGCAAAACTGGAGCAGGTAGAGCCGATGGAAATTGTACAAAAATATACCGTTGGTTTTCATGATGTAATGCAGGCATTCAACAATATGCCGCCAAGCATTGAGCCAACCGCTACAGGCCATATCTGCGAGCAGATAGAAATGATAAAAGAAATTATTGAAAAAGGTTTTGCTTACGTTGTTGATGGCACAGTGTATTTTGATGTAGAGAAATACAATAAAGATTTTTCTTACGGACAATTAACGAATAGAAAACTGGAAGAACTTTTAGAAGGTACCCGTGAACTAAGCGGACAAGATGAAAAACATGGTCGTTTGGATTTTGCATTATGGATAAAAGCAAAACCCGAAACATTAATGCGTTGGCCATCGCCGTGGGGCTGGGGTTTTCCGGGTTGGCACATCGAGTGTTCGGCAATGAGCAGTAAATATTTAGGCGATGTGTTTGATATACATGGCGGCGGCATGGATCTGCAGGCCACACATCACACAAACGAAATTGCACAATCACAGGCATGTAATCATAAAGCACCGGTAAATTATTGGATGCATACAAACATGTTAACCGTTAACGGTGTACGCATGTCAAAATCTGCAGGCAATGGTTTTTTACCGGGCGAGTTATTTACCGGCGATCATCCTTTATTAGAGAAAGGCTACAGCCCAATGGGCGTGCGCTTCTTTATGATGCAAACACATTACCACAGTACGCTTGATTTTTCTAACGAAGCATTACAGGCCAGCGAAAAAGGATTTGAGCGTTTAATGGAAGCGCATAATACTTTGCTAACATTAACAGCGGCATCCACTTCAACCGAAGATATAAAAGCATTGCAACAAAAATGTTACGATGCCATGAACGATGATTTTAATACGCCCGTTCTGGTTGCACATTTATTTGATACGGTAAGAATTATTAATTCTGCTAATGATGGCAAACTAAGCTTAACGCAAGCAGATATTGATCTTTTAAAAACAATATATCAGAATTTTGTTTTTGATGTAATGGGCTTAAAGAAAGAAAAAGAGAATTCTAAAACGACAGCTGTATTGGATAAAGTAGTGAATCTTGTTTTAGATATTCGTAACAAAGCAAAAGTAGAAAAGAATTTTCCCTTAAGTGATGAGATCCGCAATAAACTAACCGATGCCGGCGTTCAGATAAAAGATACTAAGGAAGGCTCATCGTGGAAAATATAAAAATGAAAAGTGTTAAAAAAATAATTTCTTTTTCTGCAATTGTTATTGCATTTGTATCTTGTAGCTCTTGCGAAACCAAAGTAGAAAAACAGCCTGACATAAAAGTAGTGGTTGATGAAAAACCCCCTGTTCCTTTTTTAGATTATTCTATTGTTACCACATTACCTCATGATCCAACTGCCTTTACAGAAGGCCTTTTATTTCACGATAATAAATTATTCGAAAGTACAGGCTCACCGGATAATATGCCGGAGTTAAAGTCGGTTTTAGGTATTGTTGATATGAAAACCGGAAAGCTCGATGCAAAAGTAGAACTGGATAAAAAAGCATATCCTTTTGGCGAAGGCATGGTTATTTTAAACGGGAAAATTTACCAGGTAACTTACAAAGAACAAACCGGTTTTATTTATGATGCAAAAACATTTAAAAAAATTGGTCAGTTTAATTATGCTAATAAAGAAGGCTGGGGTTTAACTACAGATGGAACTCATATTATTATGAGTGACGGTACAAATAACCTTACTTATTTTGATGCGGAAATGAAGCCTGTAAAAACCCTTGCCGTTAACGAAAACGGTTATGCTGCCGACGCTTTAAACGAACTGGAGTTTATTAAAGGATTTATTTATGCCAACATTTATACAACCGGTTATGTTGTAAAGATCGATCCTAAAACAGGAAACGTAGTTGCAAAAATTAACTTTACGCCAATAAATTATGATATGCGTAACCTGAATCCAAATGCCTTAGAAATGAACGGTATTGCTTACGATTCTATTGCCGACAAAATTTACGTTACCGGTAAGCTTTGGCCAAAAATGTTTGAAGTTAAATTTGCACATTAATTTTTTCGCAGATCGATCACGTTAAAGTATTCTTTATCAAAAATGCCGAAGTAGATCCAGTGTGGAAAATAATTGTAATACCTATACACTTTTCCAATATTTTTTCTTTCACCCATATTGTAAGCTTTAATGTAATTCATTTTTTCTTTCGAAAGACCTTTTATCTCCACTTCAACTTCCGGGTCTGGCATTCCAGAGCAACTGTAAGCTGCCTGTGCTGCTAAATACACATTAGCACTTTTTTGCACCCTGCTACCATCAACCAATAATTTATGCGCCATTTTTTTTGGAAGTACTGCCTGGTATATTTTTTCTACTGAAAATAAAGTGCCGCCTTTATAAATTTCTTCATTCTTATAATTCGTGCAGATCTCATGTACCACCTTGCTTATCAAAACATGCTCCGGGTGGCCGTAACCGCCAATGCTGTCATCTAAAGTAAAAATAACAGATGGTTTATAATCTAAAATTTCTTTGCTGAGGATGCTGTAAACCGTATCGTGATCAAATACTTTATCCCAAACCGCAAAAGGTAAAGGCCAGTAAGCTTTTTTATTTGTATCCAAATCACGACGAATATTAACAGCAAAAACTCCGGTTTCATTTACCTGTATTTGTTTGCAGGCATTTGCAAAACGTTCTTTAATATCCGTCTGATCTTCATTGTTAAAAATAACATGTTTTAATTGCCAGCCGTTTTTTGCCAATTGCAGTAACGTGCCGGCCATACCAACATCATCGTCAGTATGCGCTGTTATAATTAGCGCTCGTTTATTTATAAGTGTATTTAAATAATCGTCTTTTTTTATTGCTTCGGTTCTTGCAACACATGTTAAATAAAAAAGTAACCACAGGTAATAAAACAGTACAACAATAAAGACGAGAATAACTATCCACTTTAATGTAAATTTAATTTTTCTGCCTACGCTCATGTAATAAAAATTACTCTTATATAAAGATATATTTTAACAGTGGTTTGGCAAATGTTTTTAACAAAATCAGTCAAAAACCGCAGTATTTGCAAATAACAGCTCAACTTATTCACACAGTTCTAACAAAGCTTTTTTTAGAGCTAAAATTTAATTTTCTTTATAAGCCTGTTTAAAATTTGTTTTATGAAAAATACGCTCACAGCTCTATTGATAAGCTTAGTAACATTTTGTGTCAATGCGCAAATTACTTTTGTAAAGGGGTATATTGTTAACGAAAAAGGCGACACGCTTAAAGGCGAAGTGAAAATAAATCCGAAAAAAGAACAGGATAATTACAGTAAGGTTTTTTTTAAAGAGGAAAGCGGCACCCAAAAAAATTACAAAGCAAACAAAGTGAAAGCGTATGGTTTTGACAACCAACATTACATTGCCATGGAATATGAAGGAGAACAAAAGTTTTATCGTGTGCTTGTACGCGGAGAAATCTCTCTTTATAAAATGATGTTTGAAGTAGCCAATATGAATGCCATTAGCTGGGAAGGAGAATATTACATGATGCGTAAAGACGATAAAAAAATGACCACCGTTAAAGAAGGAAAATTTAAAAAGCAATTACAGGATATGATGAGTGGAGCTGCCGGGTACGCTAACGAATATGAAGGCGACAAAAAACTAAACGAAGAAAAAGCCGTAGAAGTGATCACCAAATACAATAACAGAAGCTGATCTTTTTATAAGCTTCGCAAAATTAATTTCTACAAAAAATTATAACATGATCACAAAAGACACTGAAAGAAAATTATTTTTATTAGATGCGTATGCGCTTATTTACCGCGCTTTTTTTGCATTCAGCAATGCGCCGCGTATCAACTCAAAAGGCTTTAATACCTCGGCTATTTTCGGTTTTACAAATACCTTACTCGAAATTTTAAATAAAGAAAAGCCAACGCACATTGCCGTTGTGTTTGATATGGAAGGTCCAACACAGCGCCACGTTGAGTTTGAAGCCTACAAAGCCAACCGTGAAGAAATGCCGGAAGATCTTCGCAAATCTATTCCATTAATTATGGATCTGATAAAAGGCTTCAATATTCAAACACTTGGCACACCGGGTTACGAGGCGGATGATATTATTGGTACTCTTGCTATTAAAGCAGAGAAGGCAGGATTTACAACCTACATGATGACGCCGGATAAAGATTATGGACAGCTGGTTGACTCCAATACATTTATTTATAAACCCGCACGTTTTGGCAATGCCGCCGAGGTTTTAGGTCCCCAGGAAATTTGTAAGAAGTGGGAAATAGAAAATGTATTGCAATTAATTGATATTTTAGGTTTAATGGGTGATAAAGTGGATAACATTCCCGGCATTCCCGGAGTGGGCGAGAAGACTGCCATCCAGCTTATTAAAGATTATGGAAGCGTTGAAAATTTATTAGCGAATACTGATAAATTAAAAGGCAAATTAAAAGAAAAGGTTGAGAATAATAAAGAAATGGCGCTTCAGTCAAAACGTTTAGCTACTATTTGTTTGGATTGCCCTGTTGAGCTCGATGAAAAAGAATTGATACTAAAACCTATTAATAAAGAAAGCCTTCTTGAGCTTTTTAAAGAACTTGAGTTTCGCGCTATTGCGCAAAAAGTTTTAGGCGAAGATATTGGTGGCAAAGAAAAATTACCGGAACCAAAACCTCAAAAAGCAGCAACACAAGATCTGTTCAGCGATCCGGATCTTTTCTCTTCATCAAATGAAAACGTTGAAACACAAACGCCGGTTACCAATTTTAAAACCATTCATGATGTTGAACACAATTATGAATTAGTTGATTCAATCGAAAAAATAAATACGCTTGTTTCTGTTCTTGAAAAAGAAACTGAATATTGTTTTGATAGCGAGACAACGGGACTTGATACAATTACAGCGGAATTAGTTGGATTATCATTTTCAATAAAATCGCATCATGCATATTATGTTCCGATCTCCGAAAATAAAGACGAAGCTATAAAGCAATTAGCACCTTTTCGTAAAATTTTTGACGACGCTTCAAAAGTATTAATAGGTCAAAATATAAAATACGATTACCAGATCTTATTGAACTATGATATCGAAATAAAAAATAAATTGTTCGATACCATGGTGGCGCATTTTTTAATTATGCCTGATATGCGCCATGGTATGGATATCCTCGCTCAAACTTATTTAAATTATTCGCCTGTTAGTATTACCGAATTGATCGGCAAAAAAGGTAAGGAACAAATTAGCATGCGCGAAGTAGCAATAGATGTGATAAAAGATTACGCTGCCGAAGATGCCGATGTAACCATTCAATTACAAAAAAAGTTTGCCCCTTTATTAAAAGAAAATGACGTTGAAAATTTATTTAACGATGTAGAAGTGCCGCTAATAAAAGTGCTTGCTAACATTGAGCGCGAAGGCATTAATTTAGATGTACCCGTTTTGAGAGAGTTCTCTGCCCAATTACAAATTGATATTGCAAATGTAGAGAAAGAAATACAGGATTTAGCCGGAACTAAATTTAATGTATCATCACCAAAACAAGTTGGCGAAATTTTATTTGAATATTTAAAAATCACTGATAAGGCCAAGAAAACAAAAACAGGTCAGTACGCTACCGGTGAAGAGGTTTTAAGCAAGCTGGAAGGCACACATCCTATCGTTTCAAAAATATTGGATTACCGCGAACTTGTAAAATTAAAATCTACTTATGTAGATACTTTACCGGAACTGGTAAATAAAAAAACAAACCGTATTCACACTTCGTTTAACCAGGTTGTAGCTGTTACCGGACGCTTAAGCAGCGATAATCCAAACCTGCAAAACATTCCTATCAGAACAGAACGGGGAAGACAAATTCGTAAAGCATTTATTCCACGCGATAAAGATCATATTTTATTAAGCGCCGATTACTCGCAAATAGAACTACGTATTGTTGCAAGCATTAGTGGCGATAAAAATATGTGTGAGGCGTTTAGATTAGGAAAAGATATTCATACCGCCACCGCATCAAAAGTATTTAACGTTGCAGAAAGCGATGTAACAAAAGAAATGCGTTACAAAGCTAAAAGCGTAAACTTTGGGATCATCTACGGACAAGGTGCATTCGGTCTTGCCGAGAATCTTGGTATTAGCCGCACCGAAGCAAAAGAAATAATTGATAACTATAAAAAAGAATTCTCTGCCATTGATATTTACATGAATGACACAATCAATTTTGCGCGCGAGAATGGCTACGTAAAAACATTGTTAGGCCGTAAGCGTTGGTTGCGCGATATCAATTCAAACAACGCAACGGTTCGCAGCTTTGCAGAACGAAATGCTATTAATGCACCAATACAAGGTAGCGCTGCAGATATGATCAAAGTAGCGATGATCAATATTTATAACGATCTTAAAGAACAAAATTTTAAAACAAAAATGTTATTGCAGGTGCATGATGAGTTAGTGTTTGACGTTTACAAACCCGAACTGGAAATTGTAAAACCAATTATTGAAATGCATATGCGTAACGCTTTACCCTTAGATGTGCCAGTTGAGGTTGGAATGGGTGTTGGGGAGAACTGGCTGGCAGCACATTAAACTATTCTTTAATTAGTTTTTTAATCGTTAAACCCGTTTCAGTTATTAGCTTAACCAAATAAATGCCTGCAGGTTTATTTGTAAG
>JACDED010000088.1 GCA_013816615.1 Bacteroidota bacterium | reverse complement strand
CATCAGCTCCGAAGGAAATACGTTTTCTATAAAATCGTGTGTGATATCTTTAAGGATTAGTGAACCGAAAGCTAACTATTTTTACCCTGCTCCCCAACTTTTACGGCTGACCCCATATTTCACCAAATGAAATAAAAATAATATTTTAAATAATTTACGCAGCATTTTTACCCAACTGTTCAACTTTTTCTATCCATTTGACTCTAAAATCCATTTTCGATTTACGTACTGGCCCAATTGCTGTAACCTTTACAGGATCGATACCACAAAAACCCAATGTGCGTTTTTTTACCTGGTTAACTGATGGTGAATTAAAAAAATAACGATAGATCCATATTGGTGTATCGGTAGTATAAATGATCCTTGCCGATCTTCCTATTAAGAGCTTATCCCAAAAAACACTGTTTTCTCTATATTTAAAAGCAAAACCTGGCAATAACGCTGTGTCAAAAAAACCTTTTAATAACGCGGGAACTGAACCCCACCAAACCGGATGAACAATAACGATATGTTGCGCCCATTTTATTTTTTCCTGTGCAAATTGAATATCAGGAGCATTTGCTTTTTGTTTTGAATAACCAAATTGCAAATTTAGGTCAAAGTCTAACTCATAAAGGTTTAATAAAACAACCTCATTACCCGACTTTTTTGCACTTTTTTCGTAGGCAGTACTTAAAGAATTACAAAAACTATCTTTTTGTGGATGGCCGTTAATGATTAATATCCTTTTCATAGTTAAAATTGTATTTTATAAACAAAATTTGGAAAGAAGCCAATTTGATAAGCAGTATTAACGGTATTTGTTATTGGGTTATAACGTTGCGCAAACACATTTTTATTATTTGTTACATTTTGGATATCAAACGAAAGTGTTTGAGATAATTTACTTTTGCGACTATTAAATGTTACGCCGGTTTTAATATCCAATCTGAAAAAATCAGGATTGCGCTCAGAAAAAGCTTTATCATCGCCTTGTAAAACCTGGGCATCGGCCGCTTGCGAAGCTGCAAGATCAACCGGTGTAAAATAACGTCCGCCGGCTTGTGTCATTTTTATGCCAACCGAAAATACATTGCGTTTTTCTTTCCCGATCTTAAAATCTTTTCCTCCCAATAAATTGTAAACGTAATTACCATTAAACGCTGTATTATGTTCTACCCCATCACTTCCTTTATATTTTGATTCGTAAACTGTTCCTGTCATTAATACATAATACCCTTTGCTAAAAAATTTTTCAATGGTTAATTCTGCTCCGTAGTTTGTACCGCTCCCTTTATTTACAAGGTTAACCTGATCGTTAGGTAAAAAGCTTGCACCAGTATTAAGCATTGAGAAACTGCTTGGGGTTTGCGTTACCGGCACATTTGCAAGTAATTGATAATATACCTCTGTTTTTATACGCCAATCCTTTATTGGTAAAATATCATAACCAACAACAAAGTGCTGACTCGTCGTAAAACCTAAATTTTTATTTGTTGTTTCATATGTTCCATCAGTTTTACGAGTGCGATAAAAATAAATATCGGCAGGTTGCATTTGGCTATGCATGCCATAACCTAAGCTGATGGTGTTTTTTTCATTCAACTGGTATTTTAATCCTGCACGAGGTTCAACCGAAGTAGAATTATTAAGATCCAGCAGTTGCCCATGAACACCAAGGTTTAAAGTAAGTTTGTTTGTAAAACGGTATTTTGCCTGCGCGTAAGCCTGGTGAAGTACCATGTAATCATTAAAATCCCAATATTTATTCCACACCGCATTCGAATCTTTTACACGTGCATCTAAAATCAAATTAATTACTTCAGAGATCACACCAACTTTTACAAATAATTTTGAATTTATTTTTGAATTGAAAGAAGTATTTATTGAATAATGTATCTGGCTGGTTTTATTTTCAACATAACGCTCTAAAGGTTTTGTATCTGTTGCAATATTATCTTCTAAATAATTTGATCCATTATAGGTTGCACCAATAATTGTATTAAAGTACGAGCGCTCGTTTACTTTAATAAAATGCTTTACGCCAATAATACCAATATCACTGGTAAAATAACTGTCTTTTGCAGGATTGGCAAAAAGATCGGTGCTGTCAATTTTAGTATGCACAAAATCTATTTTGCTTTTTGCACCTAAGCCAAATAAAGTAAACTTACCGATTTTGGTAGTACCGCCATTTATTTTAAAAGAAAGATCCTGGTAAAAAGGAGTTGCGGTTGTACCTATAGGAATTCCAATTGCCTGCGCAACACCCGTAAATGAATAACGGTATGCTAATAAATAGGACGAACCTTTTTTCTTATTTATTGGACCTTCGGTCATTGCTTCTAAACCTGTAAGGGCACCTAATTGTAAAGTGTGTTCTTTTTTCTCTGAATTACCGGTTCTGAATCCAAGATCAAAAACCCCGGCATTAGCATTACCATATTCTGAAGGAAAGGCAGAAGTAAAAAAATCCGAATTTTTTATAACGTTAGTATTAATGGCACTTACCGGACCACCTGTAGTACCAACGGTTGAGAAATGATTTGGGTTTGGAACATTTAAACCTTCAATACGCCATAAAACGCCGGTTGGCGAGTTACCGCGAATAACAATATCATTACGTGAGTCATCAGGTGAGCTTACACCCGCAAAGTTAGCTGCAAGGCGCGAAGGGTCTGATCTTCCGCCAGCATAACGATTTACTTCTTCCATTGAAAATGAACGTCCGCTTACACTGGTCATTTCATTATTGGTCTCATTTTTTTTAGATGCTGAAACTTCTACTTCGGTTAATGCGCTTATATTTTCTTCCATACCAATATCCAGTACTACTTCTTTTCCTGAAGTAACAACAACATTTGGCATTACAATTTCTTTATAACCTATATACGTTATTTTAAGATCATATCTTCCGGGGATAACATCTGTAATTTTAAAACGTCCATCCATATCCGTAACCGAACCTTTAAGAGGATCAGTACCTATTATAATAATATTTGCACCCGGAATGGTTGATTGTGATTGCTTATCCATTACCGTACCGCGAACCGTTTGTGCTGCGCTTTGGGCAATGACTTTTGAAGTAAATACTACAAAGAGTAATAAAAAGAGATTTAAATAGTTTTTTTTCATATTGTGTGATTTTATGAAGCCAAAACTAAACAGAACACAATTAAGCTAAAATGATAAAACCTATGAATTGTTGAATTTTGACCTTGAATTGTAAAATCCCAAGATTCAGTGAATTGGACGGATAAATTCAAAAAAACCTCGAAATTATACCCATAGCTGGGTATATTCTTTTATCTTTAAAGTGCCTACACTTGAAGAAGTAATTCTGAACCAAAAAATTTAATATTTTTAAGGACGATTTGTAGGACAAATAAAACACAGATAAGATTTAGAAAATTAAAAAATAGAGAATGGAAAATTTAATTATTGCATCTACATTAAAATCTCCCGAAGTTAAATTTAATACTAACGGTGATCTTTTAATTGCAGGAAAATCAATTCCTGAAGATTCAAACAGTTATTATAAACCTCTTTTCGCATGGTTGGAAGAATTCAAACAAACATCGCCTCCAGCCATAAATTTAACCCTTAAACTAGAGTACATGAACACTTCAAGTGTACGTATTGTATTAAGATTTTTACAAAACCTGGTGGCAATGTCAAAAGAAAATGTAGTACTTAAAATTAAATGGATCTACGATTTTGATGATGATGATATTTGCGAGCAGGGAGAAATTATCCAGGAAAGCATTAAATATCCCATCGAAATGGTAGAACATAAACCTTAACCACTTACCCTTTCAGCCATTGCCGTAAGAGTAAGTATTAAATTAATTTATAATGAAATTAGTTTTATCGCTCTTATTGTTTAGTTCACTTGCCTTTGCTCAAATAGATCAAAACCAGGTTGATTCGCTTACAAAAATTGCAAATAGTAATTCATCCGATAGTATCCGCATTACCGCTTTATCCGATCTTAACTGGATGTTTGCTGTATCCAATCCAAAAAGATCAAAAGAATATGCAGTTCAGGAAATTAAATTAGCTGCTAATGCCTCTCCTTTATTAAAAGCACAGGCCTATAATGATATTGCTATTTCATTTTACCGTTTAACTTTAAATGATTCGGCTTTATTTTATAATAAAAAGGCGTACGAAATTCGTAAAGCCGCAGGCCGCAAAGATCTTATGGCATCATCACTTAGCAAGATTGCGGTTGTGTATACCGACCAGGGAAATTATCAAAAAGCACTTATTGCAAACCTGGAAGCATTAACCATTTACGAACAAAGAAAAGAAGATGCGAAACTTGCATTAGTGTATGGGAATATTGGCCAGCTGTATGATAAACTAAACCTGATAGATAAAAATATTTATTACTGCGAAAAATCATTAAAACTTTGTAAAAAATTAAATAACGAATATGGCGAAGCCAATTGTTTAGCAAACCTTGCCGGTAATTATCTAAAAAAAGGTAAAACAAAGCAGGCTTTTGAAATGATGGATCGTGTAGTAGAAATATATACAAAATTCAATGATTCATTAAGCTTATCAAGCGCTTATAATAATCTTGGTTTCATGAACCGCCTCATAGGAAATAGCAAAGAAGGAAAAACCTATTATTTAAAAGCAATCGTTATTTGTAAAAGATTAAAGAATACACAAAGTTTACTCTTATACCTGCACAACTTAAGTTCTATTTATGTAGTAGAGAAAAACTACCTTGAAGCCGAAAGAACAAGTAAAGAAGTATTATCGCTTATTGGAAACGATAATGTTGAGCAAAGACTTTTAACCTATCGTTTATTAGCGACAATTTATCCTTATTTAAATAAAGCAGACGAAGCTCAAAAATACCTTGATAATTTTGTTGAATTAAAAGATTCGGTATTTTCAAAAGAGAATGCATCTTCAATGGCGCGTTTACAAACTTTATTTGAAACAGAAAAACAAGATCTTAAAATTCAAAATCTTGAAAAAGACAAAACCCTACAAGCAACGCAAATTAAAAAACGCAATACCACAATTACAGCAGTAACAATAGGTTTAGGCCTTTGTTTATTATTAATATTTGCTGTTTACAGAAGTTACAGGTTAAAACAAAAAGCTAATCTGATCATTACCGAACAAAAAGAAAAAGTAGAATCGCAGCGCGATGAATTAAAACATAAGAAAGAAGTAATTGAAGAAAAACAAAAAGAAATTACTGATAGTATTAATTATGCCAAGCGCATTCAGGAAGCCATTTTACCAACTGTAAGTGATATTAATAAACATTTTCCATCTAATTTTGTGTACTATAAACCAAAAGATATTGTTGCCGGTGATTTTTACTGGATGCATACAACAAACGACCATGTTTTTATTGCCGCCGCCGATTCGACCGGACATGGTGTGCCCGGCGCTATGGTAAGTATTGTTTGCAGCAATGCCTTAGATAAAGCAGTGAAAGATTTTGGTTTAACAAAACCCGGAGAGATCCTTGATAAAACTACTGATCTTGTGGTTGAAGCATTTGTAAAAAATGGTGAAGTAACCAAAGGGGAAATGGGTGAAGAAATAAAAGATGGCATGGATATCTCTTTATTATGCATTGATAAAAAAAATAAAAAAGTTTTTTGGAGTGGCGCCAATAATCAATTATGGTATGTTGCACCTGAACTGATCATTTCGCCTGCCCAAGGTGTGTTCAGAGAAATGAAAGAAATAAAAGCAGATAAACAACCTATTGGAAGAAACGATCACCGAAAAGAATTTACAACGCACGAGATACCTTATGAAGAAGGCACTGTTTTTTATTTAATGACAGATGGGTATGCAGATCAGTTTGGAGGACCAAAAGGAAAAAAATTCAAATATAAGAACCTGGAATTATTGTTAACAGAGCATTGCGCTTTAACACTTCCTGATCAAAAAAATAATTTATCAGCCATATTCGACTCCTGGAGATCAGGTCATGAGCAGGTTGATGATGTTACAATTTTAGGCATTCAGATCTAAGGTTATAAAAAGAATGTTCCTTTTTTTATGGAATAAGGCAGGGTTTAGCATCTATATATAAAAGATAGCTATTAACCCATTAAAACCTTATACTATGTTTAAATTATCATCCCTTCTGCTTCTGGTTTCTGCAAGCATGCTAAGCATGTCGTTCACACCAAAAAAAATAATTACTCCTGCCTGCTCTGTTTACGGTAAAGTATCTGACAATAGCAACAATGAAGAAATTCCATTTGCGAACGTGCAACTATTCAAGCAGGATAAAACAGTTGCCGCCACCGTAACTACAGATATGCTTGGCGAATACTGTTTAAAGAATATTCCGGCAGGCATTTATAACATAACAGTAACGTATGTTGGCTATACTTCTAAAACAATTAAATCTATTAAACTAACAGAGGCAGGTAATTTAAAACTGGATATTAAATTAAGTGCTTCAGCGGAAATGACATTAGAGGAAGTAGAAATAAAAACAAAAGAACCGGCAGCAAAAGCAAATCAAACTATTTCTATGGGTAAGATGCATCGAAAAGATGTTAAAGCGGGCTATTTTAATGTAACTACTTCTTCAGCCGATTTTAATACAGAAGAATATGCTAAAATTGATGATAACGAATTTAAGGATTCTAAAAAAAATCCACTTTCCACTTTTAGTATTGATGTAGATAAAGCATCGTATAGTAATATTCGTCGTTTTATATCTCAAGGCAATTTACCGCCCGAAGATGCCGTGCGTATTGAAGAAATGGTAAATTATTTTTCTTACAATTATCCGCAACCAAAAGGCAACGATCCTTTCTCAATTACAACACAATACATGGATTGTCCATGGAATAAACAACATAATTTAATACATATTGGCTTACAGGGTAAAGAAATCAAATTAGAGAACACACCCGCAAACAATCTTGTTTTTTTGATCGACGTTTCAGGATCAATGAACGACCATAACAAATTACCTTTATTAAAATCAGGTTTACGTTTATTGGTTGATCAAATGCGTACACAGGATAAAGTAGCCATTGTTGTTTACGCCGGTGCGGCGGGCATTGTATTACAATCCACAAGCGACAAAGGGAAAATACTGGATGCATTGGAGCAATTAGAAGCAGGTGGATCTACAGCCGGTGGAGAAGGAATTTTATTAGCTTATAAAACAGCAAAAGAAAATTTCTTAAAAAGCGGAAACAACCGTATTATTTTAGCAACTGATGGGGATTTTAATGTTGGCGCAAGTAGTGATGGTGAATTAGTACGCATCATTGAAAAAGAAAGAGAAGCAGGTGTATTTTTAACTGTTCTCGGCTTTGGAAGTGGGAACTATAAAGATTCTAAAATGGAACAACTGGCAGATAAAGGAAATGGAAATTACGCATACATTGATAATATTTTAGAAGCAAAAAAAGTATTGGTAAAAGAAATGGGTGGTACTTTATTAACGATCGCAAAAGACGTAAAAATTCAAATTGAATTTAATCCTGCAAAAGTAAAAGCATACCGTTTGGTTGGTTATGAGAACAGGTTATTAAATACTGAAGATTTTAATGATGACAAAAAAGATGCCGGTGAGTTAGGCGCAGGACATAGCGTTACAGCCATTTACGAAATTATTCCTGTAGGCTCAACCGAATTGGTTGCTTCTGTTGATGAATTAAAATACCAACAAAACATGCCAATTAAATCAACCAATAATGAAGTAATGACCATTAAGTTCAGGTACAAAGCACCAAAAGATACCGTATCGCAATTGATAACTGAAACAATGCAGGATAAAAAATTAAGTATAGATAACGTATCTGATGATTGTCGTTTTGCTATTGCAGTTGCAGAATTTGGAATGTTATTGCGTGACTCTAAATTTAAAGGAGAAGCGAATTATAAAAATATTTTAGCGCAGGCCCGTTCATCAAAAGGAAAAGATGAGGAAGGTTATCGCGCTGAATTTATAAGATTAGTTGAAACG
Source organism: Bacteroidota bacterium (assembly GCA_013816615.1). Lineage (GTDB taxonomy): Bacteria > Bacteroidota > Bacteroidia > B-17B0 > Aurantibacillaceae > Aurantibacillus. The sequence continues at coordinate 11,871 of JACDED010000088.1, read as the reverse complement.
GCTGAATTGTTAAAAAAATAAAAATAAGGAGGGGAAACCCTCCTTTTAGTTTTATTCCGGATCAAATCCCCCGTTTAGGGTGAGCGTTTATTGTTAAGGTGTTTTTAAATTTAGTGTCCTAACCCGTATATTAATTTTTAAAACATACCACATGAAAACAAAGTATATTTTTACAACATTAATTTTCGCAAGTGTTTTTTCTTTCGCTCAAAGTGTAAAATCACTGCCTCCGGGTGGAAATAAAAAAGCAATAACTGCCGAGCAAATTGGTATTACAGATGTAACTATTAATTATGATCGTCCCGGCGTTAAAGGCCGTGAAGGAAAAATTTACGGAACGGATATTGTACATACAGGTTATGAAAACTTAGGATTTGGTACAAGTAAAGCCGCTCCCTGGCGTGCAGGAGCAAACGAAAATACAACTATTGAATTTTCTACCCATGTGAAAATTGAAGGAAAAGAATTAGCCGCAGGTAAATATGGTTTTTTTGTTGCTTATGATGCAAACGAGTGCACTTTAATTTTTTCAAAGAATAGTACTTCATGGGGAAGCTATTTTTATGATGATAAAGAAGATGCGCTTCGTGTAAAAGTAAAACCTGTTGCGTTGGATAAAAGTGTTGAGCGTTTAAAATATGAATTCATGAATCAAACAGACAATTCGGCTGTTGTTGCTTTGCAATGGGAAAAATTAAGTATTCCATTTAAAGTAGAGGTCGACCTGGTAAATACACAATTGGATAATTTACGTTTAGCTTTAAGGAATAAAGATGGTTTTAAATGGGAAACTACCCAGCATGCCGCAAGCATTTGTTTACAAAACAACACTAATTTAGAAGAAGGATTACAATGGTCTAACGACGCAATAAGCTTTGAAAAGAATTTTACAACCTTAACAACTAATGCAGGCCTTTTAGAAAAATTAGGCAAAAAAGAAAAAGCTGATTCAACTATGAAAGCAGCTTATACAATAGGTTCAATGACCGAATTACATCAATACGGAAGAATGCTTTTGAGTCAGAAAAAAAATAAAGAAGCTTTGGAAGTGTTTCAATTAAACGCGAAAAAGAATCCAAAACAATATACAACTTATGCCGGTTTAACGCGTGGTTATTCGGCTACAGGCGATTATAAAACAGCACTTGTAAATGCAAAAGCTGCTTTAGCTTCAGCTCCGGATGACCTTAATAAAAAATCGGTACAAAGTATGATCGATAAATTACAAAAAGGACAGGATGTGAATTGATATTCTGAAAAACTTAGGCCACTAATTTCACAAAATTTAATTCATATAGGTTTACAATCTATTCTTTGTGAAATTAATTGCTCTGATTAAATAATATTAGAGCAATTTGTCAAATTCGTGACATTTTTATTACTATGCTTTCAGTTTTATTTTTTTAAATTTATCCTATGCAAAAAAGAAAATTAGGAAACACTGATATCACCACATTACCCCTTGCTTTTGGCGGTAATGTTTTTGGCTGGACCATCAACGAAAAAACTTCTTTCGATTTATTGGATGAATATGTAGGGGCAGGGTTTACATTAATAGATACCGCAGACGTATACTCACGCTGGGCTTCCGGCATTGGTGGCGAATCGGAAACTATTATCGGTAACTGGATGAAATTGCGTAAGAACCGTAATAAAGTAAGTATTGCTACCAAAGTAGGAATGGATATAGGACAAGGAAAAATTGATACTTCTAAAAAATATATTTTAAAAGCTGTTGAAGATTCTTTAAAACGTTTACAAACAGATCACATAGATCTTTATCAATCACATAAAGATGATGAAACCACGCCTGTGGAAGAAACATTGGATGCTTACGCGCAATTGATAAAGGAAGGGAAAATAAGATGGATAGGAGCTTCTAATTTTACACCTGCGCGTTTAAAAGATGCGTTAACTGCAAGCAAAAAATATAATTTACCGCGTTATGAAACTTTGCAGCCTATTTACAATTTATATAATCGTGAAGAATTTGAAAAAGAACTAAAAGACATTTGTATTGAACACAACATTGGTGTAATTAATTATTACGCTTTAGCCGCCGGATTTTTAACAGGCAAATACCGTTCTGAAAATGATGTTTCAAAAAGTGTTCGTGGTGTGGGTGCTCAGAGCAAATATATGAACGAAAAAGGGTTTAAGATCTTAAAAACAATGGATGAAGTAGCTGCCGAATATAAAACCAGTCTTGCAGCAATTTCTGTTGCCTGGCTTATAGCACAGCCCGGCGTAACCGCTCCAATTGCCAGTGCCACCACTAAAGAGCAACTTTCCATTATCCTAAAAGCCACAGAATTAGAACTTCGAAACGACACAATTGCCCAGCTAAACAAGGCCAGCGCTTGGAAATAAACGTTTTGCATTATCACGGATATTTCCTTACTTTTATTACACACTTTTATATACCGTGAAAAAACATTTCAGAATAATTACCGCATTATTATTTATTGTTGGCATAGGGCATGCGCAATGGACTTTAAAACTTACCAGTAATGTTTATTTACGTACATGGAAACTGGATACAAAAGCATCTAAGGAAGAAAAAGAAGTTGACGGTGCAACCGTTACTTTGTTCCAGGGTGGAAAGCAGATCGGTCAAACAACATCCAGCGGTGGTGGAGAATTTACGATCATGGTTCCCAATGATGGAGAATTTTATTTAACAGTTTCATATCCGGGTTGTAATACAAAGCGTATGGGTATTAATACTCAAAACGTTCCTGAAAAAATGTCTAAAGATAATTTTAAGCCTTCATTTGAAATTACAGGTGGATTTATAATGGTAAAACCTTATCCGGGAATTGATTACTCTCAATTAAGCAAAGACCTTATACGTGTTGAATATGCACCTGGCAAAAAAGCATTTGACGATACTGAAGCGGGTACTGAGCAGGGATTAGGAATTGTTTCGAAGATCTATGCTGCTGAGGATGAACTTTTCAGTCGTTTTTGCTCAACTAATAAAGCAGGCGATGTTGCTTTGGCAAAACCCGATTGTCCACTTGCAAAAACACTTTATGAAAAAGCAATAGCCATGATCTCCGGCGAACAGTATCCTGTTGTGCAATTAGCAAAAGTAGGATTATGTTTAAAAGATAAAGAGATTGCAGAAAAGAAAGCTGCCGATGAAGCCGCTGCAAAAGCTGCCGCTTCAAATGTAAAAAAAGAAGACGCTGATAAAAAAGCAATTGCAGACGCTATTGCAAAAGCCAATGAAGAAAAAGCAAAACAATTAAAAGAGCAGGAAGAAAAATTAGCGCAGGCAAATAAAGAAAAAGCTAAAAAAGAAGAAGCTGAAAATGCTAAAACAGCAAAACAAAAAGCGGCAGAAGAAAAAACAAAACCCAAGGAAACAAAAACCGCAACACAAACGGCTATTGCAGAGCAACCAAAAGAAAAAAAGAGTGACATTAAAATAAAACAAAAATCGCCTGAACAAATAGAGAAAGAAGCTGAAGACGCTAAAAAGCGTGAGGGCCTTGCCAAATCACAGGCCGAAGACCGTGAAGCAATAGCTAAAGATGCTGCTGAAGCAAAAGCGAAGTATGAAGAAAAACAAAAAGCGGCGAGAGAAAAAGAACAAAAACAAAAAGAAGGTTTAGCAAAATCGAAAGCAGAAGACGCTGCCGCTATGAAGGAAAGCGAGGCTAAGAAAGCTGCAAAACAAAAAGAACACGAGGAAAAACAAAAAGAAGGCATGGCAAAATCAAAAGCTGAAGACGATGCTGCAATAAAAGCAGATGCTGAGAAAAAAGCTCAGAAACAAGCTGAAAGAGACGCCGAAGAAAAAGAGAAAAAACGTTTAGCCTACGAAACAAAATCTAAAGACAGCGAAGGCGAGATGGGTAAAGGAAATTCAGATCATAGCATTCCACAAGTAATTGGTGGTGCTGAAAAATATCGTGAAAGAATTAAAGCTGCTGATGAATTATTTAAAAGAAAACGTTACGATGAAGCAAAAGATATTTATAACGAAGCTTTGATGTATAAAGAAAAAGATCCTTATGCTATCAGCAAGCTTGCCGAGATCGAAAAATTAAAAGCACCGAAATAGCTTCTGTTTTAAGTTTTTTATTTCACTAAAAATTAAATTCAAATTATTATTCTATTATGGAATCAGATACAAATTTACCTTTGTTAAATGCTATTGAATTAAGAGTGCTGGGCTCTTTGATCGAAAAAAGTAAAACTACTCCCGATTATTATCCAATGAGCTTAAATGCACTTACTGCTGCCTGCAACCAAAAAACATCGCGCAAACCTGTTGTTGAATACGATGAAGAAACTGTAGTAATGGCCCTTAACAGCATGAAAAGCCAAAGCCTTATTAGTACTGCCGTTGGCGGAAGTATCCGTGCAGTAAAATACAAACATAACTTTACAACTGTATATCCCTTAACCGATGGTGAGCTGGCAATTATGTGTTTATTATTTTTACGTGGGCCACAAACACCCGGTGAATTAAATACAAACTCTGCAAGGTTACACGAATTTAAATCCTTAGAAGGTGTTCATGAATGCTTAACCAAGTTAATGAACAGTGAAACCTCTTTTGTAAAAGAATTACCAAAACGCGCCGGACAAAAAGAAACACGCTTCACACATTTACTGGGAGAAGAAATTATTTATGAAGACGAAGACGTACATGATGAACCTGCACGCAAGCATGTGAGCGATCTTGAAAGCCGTCTTGCTAAAGTTGAACTGGAATTAGCTGAAGTAAAAGAAACATTGGCTAAGATCACCAAAGATTTGTTTTAAGAGAATTTATGAGTAAAAAAGTTTCTATCCAACAAAGTAATTTTGATTTTTTAAAGCTGATCAAAAAAAATAACAACCGCGATTGGTTCAATAAAAATAAAGACCGTTATTTAAAAGAATTACAAAATATTGAATTATTTGCCGATGCTTTATTAGGAGAAATGAATAAGCATGATGTGATCGAAACGGTAAACGGTAAAAAAAGCTTACACCGTATTTATCGCGATGTACGCTTTTCAAAAAACAAAACACCTTATAATACACATTGGGGCGGCAGCTTTAAACGCGCTACCAAAGCAAGAAGAGGTTCTTACTATTTTCATTTAGAACCCGGGAATTCGTTTATTGGCATTGGTTTTTGGGGTCCTGAACCGGGCGATCTGAAACGCATTCGCGATGAGTTTTCATATGATTCAAAATCGTTTCGGGTAATTTTAAAAAATAAAAATTTTATTAAAACATTTGGCGGTTTACAAGGTGAGCAAATAAAAACAACCCCAAAAGGTTTTGATCCAACTGACGAAGCGATCGATCTTTTACGGTACAAGCAATTTATATTAAGAAAATATTTTACTGATAAAGAAGTCATGGATCCGGGATTTGTAAAAACATTGAGCCAAACATTTATACACGCAAGGCCATTTTTGGATTACATGAGTGAAGCGTTAACAACAGATGTGAATGGCATTTCTACTATTTAATAAATAGAATGTCGTTAGACTTATCAGGGCGTTGCCGCAGCTTGCGCTGAGCATGACGAAGCGGCCGGGCTTTTCACTTCAAGTCCTCATTCCACTTCGCTCCACTGTGGGCTTTACGTTACAATCCCTAACGCTGGGTTACGGAATCTGCGTGAGGGAGATGAAGGGTTTAGCTCTTTTGCCTGCTAAGGCAAAAAGCCGGAGCGAAGCGAAGCCCGTAATAGCCCGACCCGAAGGGGCACGCCCAAAATAATATTGCTCTTTTTATATTTTAGTTTGCGTACCTTTGTATAGTGAACAAACTCATTCATATTTTTTTTGTAAGCTCATTAATCTTTTTATTTGGATTTACTTCCAACTTCAAAAATTTTACTGAACCTAAAAATAAAATAAATGCAGATAGCCTTTTAGCCTTCGTAAAAAAGCAAATGGGTACAAAATATTGTTACGCCAACTGTAGCCCTTCTTCAGGTTTTGATTGTTCGGGTTTTGTGTATTATACATTTGAGCATTTTAAAGTAAAAGTCCCCCGTTCTTCAATTGATTATCAAACTTATGGCAGGAGGGTAGATCCGGATTCTTGTAAAGTAGGCGATGTGATCGTTTTTACCGGGACTAATCCAAAGAACAGGGAACCCGGCCACGTTGGCATTATTATTTCTGATCCTGGTAAGGATATTACTTTCATCCATAGTTCTTCCAGTAAAAAGTGTTCAGGTGTAAAGATCTCTTCTTTTAAAAAAGATCCTTATTATAAATTGCGCTTTATAAAAATTGTAAGAGTAGCAGAAATTAATTAATTTAGAATAAATTAAAATCAAATGGCAACAACAAATTGGGCAACGGCATTAAAACCCTTATTAGATAAATACAAAGGCAAAGCACATCCATTAGAATATAAAAATATTTATCAGCTTCTGGTAATGGTTATTTTATCAGCGCAGGATTCTGACAAGAACATTAACAACCTTGCTCCTGCTCTTTTTAAAGCGTTTCCAAATATGAAAACTTTGGCAACTGCAACTGAGAAAGAGCTTTTTGAATTCATAAGCAAGGTGCGCAACTTTGGAAATAAAACAAAATGGTTAATGGAGTTGGCTAAAACTATTAAGGACGATAAGAATATTCCATTAACTATGGAAGAATTGATCGAGCTTCCGGGTATTGGCCGAAAATCTGCCAACGTTATTATGCGCGGCGCAGGTGTAAAGGCCGAAGGCGTTATTGTGGATCTTCATGTTGTGCGCGTAGCACCAAGAATTGGAATTGCTACAGGAACAGATCCAAAAAAAATTGAAAAACAAATAATGGAGTTAATTCCAGAAAAAGATTGGGGCGAAATTGGAATGGCCATTTCTTTTTTAGGAAGAGAAACCTGTAGGCCAACACATCCACATCATCAGGATTGTGTGGTAAGTAAACATTGTGCTTATTTTAAAGCCAATCATTAAGTATTCTAATATCTAATCATGTCGAGCGGAGTCGAGACACATCAATGCTTCTCGACTCCGCTCGAAGTGACAATCTAATTAAAATCGTAATTATATAAACACAAAAGGCCGGGTAAGATGCCGGCCTTTTTTTTCGAATAAGTGTGTTTTAATTATTCAATAGTGATTTGTTTTTTTGGCTTTAGCCTCGAATCTTCACGTTTTCCAACAGTTAAGGATAACAAACCATCCTTGTAATTTGCCGCTATCTTATCCACATCGGCAGTATCAGGTAAATTAAATGCGCGCTTGAACGAACCATAATGAAATTCAGTACGTGTTACTTTTTCATTCTCTTCACTTTTCTCTTCTTTACGTTCGCCACTAACAGTTAAAATACCATTATCAACTTCCACTTTAAAATTTTCCTTGTTCATTCCGGGAACAGCAAGATCGATCTTAAAATCCTCCGCACGTTCCTTAATATTTACAGCCGGCATCCAGTTCACAGTTGCTTCTTCCTTCCATAAACGATCTAATGTATCGTTAAAGAAAGATGGAAAATCAATACCGCGATTAAAATTTGAGTAGCTGTTTACTCCATTTCCGTTTTTAAATTTTATTAGTGTCATAACTTTTATTTTTTAGTTTTATGTTTCTCTTTTTTTAAACTCAGGCGCCTGCATACTATTATCAAACCATATTCCATTCCAAAAAATATGACAGAACATTCACTTTTTCACATTTTTTTAGGTTTGTATCGGAAATTCTTTCAGTTAAAGCAATTTTTAAAAGTCATTCTGACATTGATTTGCTAAAATTCTTTATAGCTTTGATGCGTATTTCAACTCTCCTTTTAAAATTATGATCGCCCGTACCATTTCTTTATATAAAACTTCTTTTACGGGGCTTTCAAAAGAAACGTGGTTACTTTCTGTTGTAATGCTTATTAATCGTAGTGGTACAATGGTAGTACCCTTCATGACACTTTATTTAACAGGTAAAGAAATGAACCGCAGTTTGAGTGACGCCGGAATTGTAATGGCATTGTTTGGTTTGGGTTCTGTAATTGGCGCTTACTTTGGAGGAAAATTTACGGATAAGATCGGCTTTCATAAAGTACAATTGGTAACGCTTTTTTGCGGCGGTATTTTATTTATTATTCTTGGGCAACTTCATTCTTACCCGCTTATTTGTATTTTTACTTTTGTATTGAGCTTTGTGAACGAAGCGTTTCGTCCGGCCAACTCTTCCGCTGTTGCATTTTATAGTAATCCCGAAAACAGAACACGCTCTTATTCATTGCATCGCTTATCTGTAAACTTGGGCTGGGCTGTTGGCACATCTGTTGGCGGTTTGGTTGCTTCTTTTAGTTACGAACTTTTATTCTGGATCGATGGCCTGACTAATATCGCTGCAGCAGCGATGCTCTTTATTATTTTTAAGAATAAACAAACTGTAATAAAAAAAGATGCTAAAAAAGATGAAATTATTCCGGTACAATCTGCTTACAAGGATAAAACCTATGTATGGTTTATTGTTTTGGTAACGCTATTCGGACTTTGTTTTTTTCAGTTGTTCACTACTATTCCAAAATATTTTAGAGATAACCTTTACCTGAGCGAACGTTTTATTGGATTGCTTATGGCCATTAATGGTTTATTGATCGTAGCAATAGAAATGGTGTTGATCTATATTCTTGAACAGAAAAAAAAGAATATGTTCTTTATTCGTTTTGGTGTAATACTTTGCGCACTTTCATTTTTCACGCTGCTATTACCAGGTAACGCAAAATTTATTACATTGTTAATGATAGTTTTTATAACAATTGGTGAAATAACATCAATGCCTTTTATGACCTCTTACTGGACCTCACGCTCAAACGAAAATAACCGTGGACAGTACGCTGCCTTGTATACAATTGCCTGGGGCATTGGTCAAACATTAGGGCCATTCTTATGCTCCATGTTAGTAGACGCAACAAATTTTAAAGTGTTGTTTATTGTTTTAGGAAGCATTCTTTTTATAACAGCCTTTGGCTTTTACAAATTAAGCAAAAGATAAAACCAAAAGCCACTACCTATAAAAAGTAGTGGCTTTTAATTAAAGAATAAATGATTTGAGTATTTATTCTTATTTCGTACACCGTATCCCACCTCTACATTTGTAATGGTGTCGGCTTATGGTAGATATTTCTTTACACTTATCAGGATCGTCATCCTTTGCCTTCGTATTTTTCAACTTCAGGAGTTTAAGCTTAATTACACTTTATATATTGCAAACACTATGCCAGAAAAACAGATCTGTTGTTTGCTATTGTTTAAATGTTTTTGTTTTTACCATTTTGCGCAATCAATTACACAAAACGATAAATATTCTACAGTATAAAGAACTTATTTTAAAACAGCAGTAATAAAAGTATTTACGCATTTATTAAACTCTTCGGGCTGCTCTAAATTACTTAAGTGCCCGGCATCACTAATTATTTTTAACGAAGAGTGTTCTATGTTACTAAATAAGAATTCTGATCTGTCTATCGGTGTGATCTTATCTTCTTTACCGCAAATAATCAGTACAGGTAGCATAATATCTTTTAGAATTGTGCATTTTTCTGTCCGTTGAGCCAAAGCCAGCAGGGTATTGGTAATTATTGTAGGCGGTAAAGCGATGATCTCTTTATACAATTTTTCAATTAATCTTTTTTTAGAAGTATATGATTCTTTACAAAAAGCTGACTCCAAAAATCCTTTAGCAAACTCTTCCGAACCATTTTTTTCTATTTGTTTAATAGTTTTAAGTCGCTTTTCTTTTGCCTCTGGTGTATCTGCAATGCATTGTGTGTCACATAATATTAATCCTTTAAACCTGTGGGGATAAAGGGATACAGCCTCCAGCAAAATATAACCACCCATTGATAAACCGCAGAGTATCGCTTTTTTTATTTCCAACGCATCCATAAATTTTAAAAGGTCATGCGCGAATAAAGTGATACTGGTATTTTCATTATTCGTTTCCGAATCTCCAAATCCCCTGATATCATAGGTAATAACACGATTTGTTTTTTTAAGCATATCTATCTGCGGTTTCCATGCACTTTTATTAAAAGGAAAACCATGTATGAATATTATTGGATAAGTCCCTTCACCGTTATCGCTATATGAAACGTTAATTCCATTAGCCTTTATTATATTCGTTCCCATAACTTCCATTTTATGTTCTTTAATATTAATATTAAAGTTACGTGCCATATGTAAAAATGCCGTTCAAATTCGGTAATTGGGAATTTTATATAGCCAAAAGCTAAAATAAAACAGTTAATATTTTTTTATGGAAAACCGGAAAACCCTACATCTTAATATAAACACACAAATACGCTACATATGAAAGCATTTAATCTCTTAATTTTCAGTCTATTAAGTCAATTACTTATAGCCAGGCCTTTTTAAATGGTGATTTTGAAAATAATTCCGCATCCGGTGATCTGATCAATTTATCGAATGATGAGTGCAATAAAAAATTAAGAGACGTTCATTCTTTTGGCAGTTACGGCGATGTAGATATTATCACTTCATCTGCTTATGGTGGAAGTGGTCCGCAAAATGGTCATTGGTTTTTAGGAATGACTGGTGGCGGAACAGATATTGTTGCGTTGAGTTTATCTTCACCTTTAGTTACAGGAAAAGTTTATTCCATCTCATTTTACGATCGCAAAACTTCAGGCTATCCTGCTTCACCAATCCAAATTGGCGTATCGCAAACAGATAATAGTTTTGGCACCCTTGTTTACACTGCAAACGAAACCGCTACATTAAATAAGTGGACACAACGCACCTTTACATTTATTGCACCTAATGATGGAAAATACATGACAGTGCAAATGGAAAGCGGCGATATACAACACTGGGTGAACCTTGATAATTTTGTTTTTAATAATAACAAATGCAATGACAGGTTAAAGTTGCTTTCTTCAGCTCTAACAATTAGTGAAGGTAATTCTGTTACACTTACAGTAAGCGGTGGTACAGATTATATATGGGGTGATACAGAATTGTTAAACACATTAATAGGAAACAGTATTGTGGTAACACCTCTTGCAAATACAATTTACACAGTTAACAGCAAACAAAAAGAGTGTGGCATGTTAACGGCAACCATTGCTATAAACGTAACAACACCTCTTGTAGAAAAACATAAAGACACAATTATTATTGAAACCATTGCAGAAAAAAAAGAAACAGATCATAAAAAACACCATAAGAAACTTTTTAATTCTCACAGAATAAATGGGCGCAGATTTATTGTACAGGAATCACTTACTGTTTCAAACAACTCTATAAAGATTATGGTTTGGGATAAGAACAGGGCTGATGGCGATGAGATCTCGCTATATCTTAATGGAGAATTGCTCGTTGATAAATTTACAGTTTCAAAAACAAAAAAAGAAATTACGATCGATCTTATACCCGGAAAAAATATTATTGTTATGCACGCTTTAAATTTAGGTTTGATCCCGCCAAATACAGCCGCCTTATCAATTAACGATGGCACTAGATCGCGATCTAAATTAATTACTTTGGTTTCTACACTTAAAAAAAGCGGGGCTTTAGAAGTATTTTACGATCCTTTGGTTTATAATAAATAAGATCCTGTTCTATTCCGCAGTTACCTCCCGATAGCTATCGGGAACTACAAACCTACTGTACATTTAATAGTTCTATATCAAAGATCAAAACAGAATTAGCAGGAATTTTTCCGGTAGCTTTATCACCATACCCTAAAGCGGATGGAATAAGCAAAACACCTTTACCGCCTTTTTTAAAAAGCGGTATGCCTTCCTTCCAACCTTCTATAACTGAATTTAAACCAATTGAAATTCCCGCAGCGCCACTTTGATCAAAAACGGTACCGTCTCTTAAACTGCCTTTATAATTCACCGTCACGTTTGAGCTGGACTTGGGTTG
>JACDED010000087.1 GCA_013816615.1 Bacteroidota bacterium | reverse complement strand
CAATAGATAAACCCTCATGAAGGCCTGACCTGTCAGATGTTCGGCCTCTTGCGCCAATTGTAATTACTCCTGCAAAAACAACAAATGAAATTATAGAATAAACAAGTTTCATTTTCTTTTCGTGTTGTATTTGAAATTTAAAGGTCTTATAAAACCGTTTTGAAATTTTTACAAATACAACTGCAATTAAAATATATAACAACAAATACCCCCAATATGAAAAATTACCAAAGATCATTCCAATGACAAAGCCCGGATTCTCGCTCCACAACAAAGCATTCTTATTTAAGTGATTTCCAAATTGTGAGAAATAAGGAATGTTGGCAACACAAACAAAAAAATAAATTAATTGTAGAATTAAAAAAGAATAAAAGCCAAACACATAAATATTTTTGAATTTATGTTTTGAAAAATGACTGATAAAAAAAATAAGTGTTGGTAAAAAGGCGATCCAGCAAAACACAGCAGTATCAAACTCCAGGCCCATTCTAAAAGCCATAAGCTTTTCAGAAAAAGCAACACCGCCAACATCAGAAGCCTTATTGACAAAATAAAAAATAAGCCGAATGCATAAGAACAAAATTAAATTGAGTGCATACAGCTTAAAAAGAAATTGAATGTGTGCCGGAATTTTTTGAACGACCCTGTTAAGCATTTAAAAGCTCTTTTGCGTTTTTTAAAGCCGATTGCGTTGGATTGCCAGTGCTTAACATTTTGGCTATCTCGTTTATACGCTCTTCTTTATTTAATTGCTTAATGTGTGATACCGTCTTATCGGCATCATCATTTTTATAAACAAATAAATGGTGACTGCCTTTGCTTGCCATTTGCGGTAAGTGCGTAATAGTTACCACCTGGATGGTGTTACCCATTTTTAATAAAATATTCCCGATCTTATCTGCCACGTCGCCACTTACTCCTGTATCTATTTCATCAAAAATAATAGTTGGCAATTGTTTTTTTGAAGCAAGCAACGCTTTTAAACACAACATTAAGCGTGATAATTCGCCACCGCTGGCCACTTTATGCAATTCATTTAATTGCATGCCTTTGTTGGCAGAAAATAAAAATTTAACCTGGTCAAAACCATTTGTAGTTAACTCTTTTGTTTGCGTGAGTTCAATTTTAAATTGTGCGTTTTGCATGGAGAGTTCGCTGAGTGATTCTTTTACCTGTTTCTCAATGTCTGCAATAGCTTTTGTTCTTGTATCGCTTAATTTTTTTGCAAGCTTAATACAAGTGGTATTTAATTGATCAATTTGTTTTTGCGTTTCGGTAATTTCTTTTTCTATTGATTCAAATTGCGTTAATTTATTTTCAATTTCAGTCTTAACCGAAAGCAATTCTTCTTCGGTATTTACATTATGTTTTTTTAATAAACGGTTCAGCTTATCCAGCGTGCTATTTACTTCGTCAAGCTTTACAGGATCAAAATTTACATTTGTTTCAGCATCTTCTAATTCAGAAGCAAGATCTTTTAGATCGATGTAAGCAGAATTAACACGCTCAAAAAATTCGTTATAGTTTTTTCCGTATTTGGACAGCGCTTGCAGGTTTTGTTTTACCTGCGCCAAAGCGCTGATAACATTAGCCTCGCCGCCGTTAATAGTATTTGAGGAATTTAGTAAAGTGCTTTTTATTGTTTCTGCATTCTCTAATTCAGAGCTTTCATCTTCCAACGTTTTTAATGCGCCGGGCTTAATGTCTGTTTCTTCCAACTCATTAAACAAGAACTGAAAATAATCGAGCTCTTTCTTTGCCTGTGACTCTTGTTCTAACAAAGTTTTTAAAACCGTGTTAAGCTTATTTAATTTTGAGAACTCAAGTTTGTATTCTTTAAAATCATTTAAGCTTCCGGCAAAAGCATCTAAGACTTCTAACTGAAAATTTGTTTGATTTAATAAAAGCGTTTGGTGTTGTGAGTGAATATCAATTAATTTTTCTGAAAGTAATTTTAAACTATTCAATCCAACAGGCGTGTCGTTTAAAAAGCTACGCGATTTTCCTTCGGTGCTTATTTCTCTTCTCAACAAAATTGTCGTGTCAAAATCAAGGTCATTTTCTTCAAAAAAAGACGTTAATTCCAATCCTTTTGCATCAAATTCCGCTTCAATAATGCACTTTTTATTTTTATTTTGTAAAGCCGCAAGATCCGCTCTGTTGCCGAGAACCAGACCAAGTGCTTCTAAAAAAATAGACTTACCCGCTCCCGTTTCACCCGTAATTACTGATAATTTTCCCGGAAATGAAACATCCATCTCATTAATCAACGCAAAGTTGCTAATATATAATCGCTTAAGCATTTGCCAATTTCGCACTATTTAAACAGTTAAAAAAACGTTTTTTAACAAAATTGAGCCTTTATTTTCAACAAGGTATTTAGCCTTTACTCAACGTTTTACCACCTTAACTCAATATTTCCCCTCTTTTTTACATTTTTTTAATGTATCTAAACTTTTACCCAACGTAATAGTCTATATAAACGTAATAGTATATAAACACACACAGTTATGAGACAACTCAAAATAACCAAACAGATCACCAACCGCGAAACGGCTTCATTGGATATGTACTTACACGATATTGGACGTGTAGAATTAATTACTGCTGAGGAAGAAGTTATTCTTGCACAAAAAATCAAAGCAGGCGATCAACGCGCGCTTGATAAATTGGTTCGCGCCAATTTACGTTTTGTGGTTTCTGTTAGTAAACAATATCAAAATCAAGGTTTAAGCTTACCCGATCTTATTAACGAAGGCAACTTAGGTTTAATAAAAGCTGCGCAACGTTTTGATGAAACACGTGGTTTTAAATTTATTTCTTATGCCGTTTGGTGGATCCGTCAAAGCATTTTACAGGCTTTAGCAGAACAAAGCCGTATTGTGCGTTTACCTTTAAATAAAATTGGCGCTATTAATAAAATAAATAAAACGCTTTCTAAAATGGAGCAGGATCTTGAAAGAGAGCCAAGCTACGATGAGATAGGTGAGGTTTTAGAAATGGCGCCACAGGATATTCAGGATACAATGCGTAATAACAACCGCCATTTAAGTATGGACGCGCCTTTAACTTTAGGCGAAGATGGTGGTAGCATGTACGATCTTATGCAAAACGAAAGCTCGTTAAGTCCGGATAAGGAATTAATTGGTGAAAGTTTACAATTAGAAATTACACGCGCTTTATCAACTTTAACAGAGCGCGAAGCTGATGTTGTAAAGTTATTTTTTGGCCTTAGCGGTAAACATCCACACTCTTTAGAAGAAATAGGTGAGAAATTTGATCTTACCCGCGAACGTGTTCGTCAAATTAAAGAAAAAGCTGTACGCCGTTTAAAACATGGCAGCCGCAGCCGTTTATTAAAAGCATATTTAGGATAGTTTTAAATGGAAGATGGAAAAAGGCAAATGGAAGAATTGTTGGTTTAGTTTGTCTCCCATTCTCCCTCTTACATTTTCCGTTTTACTTATTACTTCATAGTTAGTTCCACAAAAAAGCCCGTATCAATTATTGATACGGGCTTTTTTAATGTTCGTTTAAAGCTTATTGGATGATTAATTTTCCTGCCTTAAGCGTACTGTTATCTTTTTTATTGCTCAGTTTATAAATATAATTTCCTGTAGCAAGATTTCCTTTTTCAATTGTAAAGCTTGATGAAGTAATTGAATTATTAGTCATTACTTGTCTGCCTAACTGATCAAAAACAACAAAACTAAGGTCGCTTAAGTTAGTGCCAGCTGCATCAATTGTTACAACAGCTTCGTTGCTCATTGGATTTGGACCAACAGAAACAGAAGTTACTAATGCCTGTTCTTTTACACCTGTAATTGCTATACCCTGACCATATAATTTAAAGGGCAAACCTTGTGGAGATGTACCATCCATAACCGGCGACCATACAGGAGATGGTGTAGCAGTAGGTACAAATTGAAAATCAGAAGTTCCTGTACCGGTATTTAAATTCCCTAAAACAGTTATAGGTGGATTCCATGGACCTGAAGCCAATGAGCCAGTTGCATTCCAGGTTACCCAATAAGTCCCTGCAGAAAGTGAACCCGTTAATGTAGATTTAATTTTCATGATGGGACGTGTAGTATTGGTAAATGGTGCGGTTTCATTTGGTAATCGATAAATTCCTGAAAACACAGAACTAACCATTGCATTGGTCGTTTTGCTTCCAATTACAACAGTAGAGCTTGGTTTGCTTGAGCTATCAGCACCGATATAACAATACAAACCTGTAAATGTAGATACAAGACTTGAGCCTGTTTGGTAACCATAAGTAATTAAAGAGTCAATCATCCATCCTGAAGCAGGAACAATAATTTTTGACGCCATCCAGTAACCTGTAGCACGGTTTTGGCCAGAGCCAAAAAGCGTAGCGCCTAAGGCTGTTTGAGTGGCAGAAACATCGGTACCTGATGGGCCTGCGCCTGGATGTGTGGTTAAAGAAGAGTTATTAATCAACAGTGTTTGACTGTTGGCAGAAACTGCAACCATAAAAGTTGCTAAAAGAGTAAAGATTTTTTTCATGTGCTTTGTTTTTTAGTTTAACAATAAGTATATAACCAAATATACAAAAACTATCCCAAATTGTTTAATAATCAAATAAATTAAAAGTAGATATTGTTAAATGAATTCTTCTTATTTTTATGTTTCATAAATTATAAAAAGTATGACCACTACAAAACCAAAAAAATCGCTTTTTCGCCGCATCATCAAATGGAGCGGAATAACCTTATTATTAATTATTGTTCTGTTAATTGCTGCACCTTTTATCTTTAAAGATAAGATCGTTGCAATTGTTAAAGAGCAAGCCAATAATAATTTAAACGCAAAAGTAGATTTTGGTGATTTCGACCTTTCCATTTTTTCATCGTTTCCTGATTTCAGGTTTAAAATAAATAAAGTAAGCGTAATTGGCGTTGATGAGTTTGCGGGAGATACACTTGCATACATTAATACATTAAGTGCCGATATTAATTTAAAAAGTGTTATCAGCGGCGGACCTTATGGCGTAAACTCAATTATAATTGATAAAGCACGCATTTTAGGTAAAGTATTAAAGAATGGTAAAGCCAATTGGGACATCGCAAAGCCAAGCACAGATACTACTGCTGCTGCACCTGCAGATACAGCTGCAACACAATTTAATGTAAAGCTTAAAGAATTTAAAATTAAAGAAACATACATTGTTTATGATGATCAGCAAGGCGGGATGTATGCCAAATTAGAAAATTTTAATTACGAATTGAACGGCGATTTTACACAGGATAATTTTGTAATGAGCAACTTGTTGGATATTGCAAAAACTACATTTAAAATGACTGGTGTTGCCTATTTAAATGAAGTTCATACAAAACTAAAGGCAGATGTGGATATGGATATGTTAAAAATGAAATTCGTCTTTAAAGAAAATGAATTTAGTTTAAACGATCTTACTTTAGGTTTTGATGGATTTATAGAAATGCCTGATACTAATATTAAAATGGATATTAAATTCAATACCAAACAAACCGAATTTAAATCAATCTTATCTTTAATACCAAGTGTTTATTCTAAAGATTTTGCTTCGGTAAAAACAGCAGGTAAATTAGCATTGGATGGTTATGCAAAAGGAACATACAATGCTGCACAAATGCCGGCCTTTGGTGTTAACTTAAGCATTAAAGATGCCATGTTCAAATACCCAAGCTTACCTAAATCAGTTAACAATATTAATATTGATGTTAAAGTTTTAAATCCAACAGGTGTGTTGGATGCAACTACTGTTGACGTGAACAGATTTCATATGGAATTGGCAGGTAACCCAATTGACATTTCCGCACATGTTAAAACACCAATCTCTGATCCGGGATTACAGGCTGACTTAAAAGGAACGATCGATCTTGCTTCCGTTAAAGAATTTATTCCAACCGAAAAAGGCGATGAGCTAAGCGGGATCATTAAAACAGACATTAGCATTGCGGGCCATATGAGTTCTATTGATAAAAAAGAATACGATAAGTTTAAAGCACAGGGTTCTTTATCGATCGATAACATGAATTACAAATCATCAACTCTACCATACGTTGTTCAGTTAAATACACTGCTCTTAAATTTCAGTACACAATTTGTTGAGTTGGCTAAGTTTGATGCCAAGATGGGCAAGAGTGATATACAAGCAAGCGGACGTATTGATAATTTAATTCAATACATGTTTAAAGACAGTTTAATTAAAGGTTCATTTGCCATTAACAGTGCTTTAATGGATATTAATGAATTAATGGGGCCTGAAACACCAACTACTGCCGCTACACCGGCTGCAACAACTGCGCCTACATCAACTGCTAGTACAGGCGTTGCAGAAGTGCCCGCAAATATTGATTTTAATTTAGATGCAAAAATTGGTAAATTGCTTTATACGAATTTAGTATTAGATAACATGGTTGGCAATATTGTTATTCGTAAACAAAAAGTAGATATGACCAACCTGCACATGAATACTATGGGTGGTGCATTGACTATAAATGGTTTTTATGAAACAACAAATAGTAAAAAGCCAACAACAGGTTTAAATTTAAAAGTAGATAACTTTGATATCCAGGAAACTTTTAAATCATTTAACACTGTACAAAAATTAGCGCCTGTTGGCCAATACGCTAAAGGCAAATTTACCGCAACTTTAGAGAACTTTAATACTTCTTTAAATGATAAAATGGAACCGGACCTTAACGCTGTAAAAGCAACAGGTACTTTTAAAACTGCAAAAGTAAATGTTGGTGGTTTCCCTCCATTTGTAAAATTAGGCGAAGCTTTAAAAATCGAGCAGCTAAAAAGTATGGACATTGATAATCTTTTAGTGAATTATACAATTAAAGATGGTCGCGTAGTTATGGCACCGTTTGATACAAAAGTTGCTAACGTACCTACCAACATTAGTGGTAGCACAGGTTTTGATCAGACCATTGATTATAAATGGAAAATGGAAATTCCAAAAGCTATGTTTGGTGGCGCAGCAAATTCTGCTTTAACCGGTTTATTGGCGCAAGGTAATGCCGCCGCAGGAACAAATTTGGCGGTAGGTGATAAAATAAAAGTAACGGCTTTATTTGGTGGTACTGTTATGAAACCTGAAATTAAAACAAGTTTAAAAGACGATGTAAAAAGCACTGTTGCTACTGTAACTACACAAGTTGTAAATAATGCAATCGATAAAGCTGCCGAGGAAGCACAAAAAATATTAGAAGATGCAAAAGCACAATGCGAAAAACAAAAAGCAGAAGCACAAGCTAACGCTGATAAATCAAAAGCAGATGGTTATGCTGAAGCTGATAAATTAGTAGAACAAGCAAGCAACCCAATTGCAAAAATTGCTGCTAAAAAAGCAGCTGAAGTTGCTAAGAAAAAAGTTGACGAAAAAGTACAGAAGATAGTGAGCGATGCTGAAGCAAAATGCCAGCAAACAATTGCAGACGCGCAGGTAAAAGCTGCAGCAAAAGCTGCAGAGAGTAAGAAGTAACACCCTTCGACTCCGCTCAGGGTGACGTATAGAGTCACGTTGAGCGGAGTCGAAACGCAGTTGATCAAAACATATATTAAAAACCCATACTGTTTAGTATGGGTTTTCTTTTTACTGTTATTTTGAGCGGAGTCGAGAAACATACGCCGCGTCTCGACTGCGCTCGATGTGACAACAATAAATGAACTTGATTCAGAATGACATACATATCATTGCCGGAAAAAACTATTTCAAATTCTTTAAGGCTTCTAAATACGTTATTACGTTTTCTTTATAACTGGCGCCTATTGGAATTTCTACTCCATTCACCTCTATTTCATTACTGGTAAAAGCAGTAATTTTAGAGCTGTTGATGATAAAAGACCGGTGAATTCTTAAAAAAAGATCCGGTTTTAGTTCCTGTTCAATATCGCCAATTTTATATTTTGATGTAAGGTGTTTTTTATCGGTTAAATTAATTTTAATATAATCCTTTAAGCTTTCAATATAAACAATATCGTTTATGTTGACCCTGTGATTTTTAATTCCTGATTTTATTAAAATAAATTCATCCGAAACAACTTCTTTGGTTTTAATTTCTTGTTTGCCCGCTTCTGCAATACACTTTGTAATGGCTTTAAAAAAACGTTCAAAAGTTATGGGCTTCAAAAGATAATCTACAACGCCCAGGTCATAACTTTCTATCGCGTAATCTCTATAAGCTGTGGTTAAAATTGTTTTTGGCGGATTTTTTAAGCTTCTAAGAAATTCTATTCCTGTAATTGTTGGCATTTTTACATCTAAAAAAAGCAGATCTATTTTTTGCGTATTCAATATCTCATACGCTTTTAAAGCATTGTCGCAGGTGCCGGTAACTTCCAGCGCGCCCATCTTTTCAATATGTTTTTCTATCAGGCGAATTGCCAGTGGCTCATCATCAACTATTAAACACTTAATTTTCATGCGAATGGATCTCCAAAATTACTTTAAAAAAATGAGGTAACGAATCTGTTTTTAAAGAATAATTTTCTTTATAAATAAGCTCTAATTGTTTTCGGATATTAGAAAGTCCGATGGCATCTTTATTATAATTTACATATTCCTTTGCTACCGTATTTGAAACTTCAAATGAAAATAATGAAACCTTTTGTTTAATAAGCACTGAGATCTTTGGAGAGCCGCTATCTTCTCCGGCCCCATGTTTAAAAGCATTTTCGAGCAATGATAAAAGCACTAAGGGTGGGATTTGTATATCCTTTTCTATCTCAGTTTCAAGATTTATTTCCAGGCGTTCGTCATAGCGCAATTTTTCCAGCTCAATATAATTTTTTAATAATTCTATTTCGCACGATAAGAGTACGAACTGTTGATTGCATTTATATAAAACGTGATCTAAAATGTCAGACAATTTACCAATGGCCAACGGGGTTTTAGGCGAATTATCTAACGAAAGTGAATACAGATTATTAAGTGTGTTAAATAAAAAATGTGGGTTTAATTGCGCCTTTAGTGTTTTTAATTCAGCTTCGGTTTTTTCTTTACTCAAAAGTATTTGTTCATCCTTTGTTCGTTTATAATCTAAAAAAAACTTCACAAATAAAAACTGGAAGGAGACCGAATAGATAACAGGAAAATATTGTTCAAACAGTTTACGCACGTCAGTTAAAATTTCCCAAACCGGTTCCTGTTCAAAAGGTCTTGCCCTTACTAAGGCTTCCCCAACGTGTACAGTCAAAATTCTGCCAAGTGCAGAAAAAATATAAACAGAAAATGTGAACCAGAGAATGCTATAAACATACTTTTTCTTTAAAATGAATTTTGGGATCAAAAAATAGGATAAAAAATAAGCGGCAAGTATTTGAGGAATATGAAGACATGAATTCAAAATAATAACGCCGGTAAGTGGGTCTTCTTCTAAAAGGCTCGCCGGAATATACATCAAAAAGATAACGAGCCAGAATAACAGGTGGCGTGCCTGCCTGTGTTGCTGTATGAATTCTGATATTCTTTTAATAAAGCTCATTTTAATTAATTGTAAAGATAACATCGCTGGCAAAACTTTAAACATAGTCGACAAAAACGTTACTTTTATACCTGAAAAGCTTATTTATGGATTTTAATGATTTTTTAATCCATCCTTTTTGGTTTTTATCTGCTAAAATACAATTTCTGTATGCTCCCAACGCAAGGCATTTTATAACATATCATATTTGTACACTAATTACAAATAAATTAAAATGAGAAAAACTCTACTTATCCTTTCTATTCTTTCTTGCATAAACCTTGCATCGCAGGAAAAGAACATAAGCATTAGCGGAAAAGTAATGGATAAAAAAACCAATACGCCATTGGAGTTTGCCACCATTACTTTTTTGAGCACTACAAATACTACTTTAATTACAGGAGCCATTACAAATGATAAAGGTGCTTACACTGTAAAAACAATTCCCGGAAACTATACTATAAAAATTGAATTCATTGGCCTGAAATTTAAAGCTCTTGAAAACATGGATCTGCAAAATGATCAAACCATCGAAATAGTATATATGGAAGAAGATGCAAAACTACTTGAAACCGTAGAAGTAAGAACGGAAAAAACAATTATAGAACACAAGCTTGATAAAAAAGTATTTTTTGTTGGTAATGATATGATCACAAAAGGTGGCACAGCAAATGATATTTTAAATAACGTACCATCCGTGAGCGTTAATTCTGGAGGCGCCGTGGCCTTAAGAGGAAATACAGGTGTGCGGATTTTAATTAATGGAAAGCCTTCTGTTCTGACCTCAAATAATGGTTTAGAACAGATCCCATCTGAAAGTATAGAAAAAATAGAGGTCATCACCAACCCTTCTTCACAATATGCTTCAGAAGGTACGGCGGGCATTATTAATATTGTACTTAAAAAAAATAAAACTAACGGCTTTGGAAGCTCTGTTCAACTAACCGGTGGAATTCCTGCAAATCATGGAATTGGTTATAACATCAATTATAAAAATAAAAAGATCAATTTATTTTCGGATCTGAGATACCGTTACATGGATTTTTTTGCAAGGGGATCGAGCTTGAGAACAAATTATTCAGGCGATACCATTAACTCTTACTTAGCAAGTACAATTAACAGGGCAAGAAATAATAAAACCTTTAATATTTATTTTGGCGGTGATTATTATTTTAATGATAAGAATACTGTAACCTTAAGCTATTATCATCGCAATAACCTTAGTCAAAATACAGTGGATTATACTTTTAATTATCTTAATAACACTTCTAATTTAGACCGAAAGGTTATTGCATCAGAAGATTATAAAGAACCTCAAAGATCGAACCAGGTAGAACTGAATTACATTAAAACATTTAATAAAGAAGGTAAAAAATTTACCGTTAATATGCAGTACGATTTTTGGAATGATGACGAAAATGAATTAATTACTGAACAGGAAAAATTACCGGTAGAATTACCAATAAGAACTTTAAAAAGCCGTGATATTGAAAGCAGTAAAGATTTTATCCTTAAGGCAGATCATACAATTCCAATAAAAACAAAGTCGAAGATCGATATGGGTTTACAAACCGAGATCAGAAATATTAATAGTGAATACGAAGTATTTGACAATACTGTTTTAGTTGACAGCCTAAATAATTTGCTGCGTTACAACGAACAAATAATCGGTGCCTATCTCCAGTTTGGAAGCCAAATAAAAAAGTTACAGTATCTATTAGGACTAAGAGTTGAAGATTCAAAAACAGGAAGTAACGACAGGATCGATCAATTCAATATCCAAAAAAAATATATTAATTTTTTTCCTACTGCTCATTTTACCTATAAGGTAGCAGAAGCATTTGATCTTCAGTTAAGTTATAGCAGGCGTATTAGCCGGCCACAGTTTTGGCAGCTCAATCCTTTTGGTGGCATTGCCGACAGAAGAAATTTAAGGATCGGAAATCCGAATCTGAATCCCATGTACACCGATTCATACGAACTGGGAACTTTATTTAAATGGAAAAAAATCTCCATAAACCCGGGCATTTATTATCAATACTCAACAAATATTTTTGAAGACATTCGTATTTCAGGTGACAATGGCTTTTTAGTTGAGCAAGCTATAAATGCAGGAACAGAAAGCAGAATGGGCGCAGAAATAAATATTATCTATTCACCACTAAAATGGCTAACACTTTCGGGCGAAGCAAACTATTATACTTTTGATCAGAAAGGAATATTTAATGTTTCGGATAATGCTTTAACGTCGAGACTAAACACGCGTATTAAATTTTCGAGCTGGAATTTTCAGGCCAACTTTAATTATCAGGGTGCAAGAAAAAGCGGACAGGTAGATGCAAAAGAACAATATTGGCTCGACCTGGGAATAGGAAAAGATATCTGGAAAGAAAAAGCTACCATTACATTTAGAGCAGATAATATTTTTGATTCAAGGATCTCGAAAGGAGCAGTAATTGGCACAGATTATACTTTAGATTATTATTCGAAAAATGTTGGTCCACGTATTTATGCAACTTTCACTTATCGCTTTAACAGAAAAAAGAATGAAAGCGAACGCAGGCCGGAGTAACGTGATATGTCATTTCAACAAGCTCAATGACCGGATACGGCCGCTGAGCTTGTCGAAGCGCGATCAACGTGACATATAAAATAAAAAACCCTCACCGGAATAGTATGGGTTTTCTTTTTACTGTTATTCTGAGCTTGATTCAGAATCTCCACACCTAACAATGTAAGAGTACTGAGATTTGGACTCAAAGCCAGAATGACGATACCTGTCACGTTGAGCGGAGTCGAAACGCCTTCAAGTTAACTAAATTAAAATTACGAAATTATATTAAGCCCTTTCTTCGAACCATAAATATATCGTTCCGATGTTCCCCTAAGCAATAAGTTTATATTATTAACATATTCTTTAGTTGCATTTCCCTGATAGATTTTAAAATTGTCGGAATGGTTATATATTATTTGATCATTTTGATCAATGAAATTTGTCAGTAATAAACATTTTTTTCGGTTTAATGGAATTGCAATATTATGATTAACTATTCTTTGACTTCCAAAAGTATATGTTTCTAATTGTCCAAGTTTATTTTGAATGATTACTGGGTTGTCACAACTAATAAATTCTGAACTATCGACACTTGTAATTATCGTGAATTTCTTCGATATATGTGCGTCTACCATTCCCATAACCACATCTTTAAAGTGTGCAATTTTATAGTCTTCTTTTATCTTATCTAATTCAAATAAATATTCGTTTGGCACACTTTTAAGAAAAATATCGAAATGTTTTGGCGTTCTACAATATAGAGAAAAGAAAAAAATCAAAATACTTTCTTTTGTACTTAAATCTAAATCTTCAGGATTTTTACTAATAAGATATACATACATTTTTGGATAATCTTTTTCCAAAACGTTTCCATAAATATCAGTTTCCATAAGCATTGGATAAGAACCATTTAAAGTATAGAATTTTCTTTTAACCGTTGCTTTCTCAATCGAAACTACTCTTGAATTTTTCGAGTCATCTAACGTTTTATCTCTTTGATACAAAAGAGAGTCATCGTCAATGAAATTTTTCAAATAACATTCTGGAATAGTATGTTGATCCTTAGTTAGGACTGGATTGTTACTTAAGACAATGTCTTTTTCTTTATTATCCATTACAACATATTTTATCTGATTTTAATATAAATCACTCCTTAACAACTTTCCTCATCTCTGTCTTATTCTTCGAAACTACTTTCAAAAAGTAAACTCCTGTTGCAATACCTGTAAGATCAACCTCAGTTAAACCATTGTTAATGTTTTCGTTTTTCTTGTACAACTGTTTACCGCTTACATCGTATAAAAATAAGTCAACGTTATTTTCTGAATTATAAAACTTAATGGTTAATTTATTTTCTGCCGGTTGCGGGTAAATGGTTTGCACCAACGCACCAACCGTTGTTTCGTTATTTTGAATTCCTGTTGTTAGAGTAGAAGTACAAATTACATTCGTGCAAAATTTAGAAAGCAATCTTACATAAGCTGCATTGGTATAAATTCCCGCTTCGCTGATCGTCCACGAGTTTAGCGGCCAGCTATCGTTAAAATCTTTATATGATTTTTGTATTGGCTGTCCCATAGGTGGTGTAACGTTTGTAGCACATAGTGCATTTACGCTTGGGTTACCGCAAGAGCCGGGGCAACAGGCATCCAAAGCATAACCTGGGTTGGGTCCACCTGGTATATATCCCGGAGGCGGGCCGTAAGTAGATACTCCCACTTCATCCCATAACGCACTGCCGTCATGAAACCAACCGTGATAAAATTGTGTTACAGAATTTTCTGCGCCATAAGTTCCCATGTTACTTAAATAGGTTTTTGAGTTTGGATTAACACCATGAAAATAATGTACAAAACCCGAAGCAGCATTTGTGTAATTAACAGCATTAGCAGCATTTAATGTATACTGGTTCATGCTTAAGAACATATTACCCTGTTTTGATTTTGTTTGATTACTGTTCCAGGTATAATTATTATTTGCCAGCCATGCCCTGTATGCATCTGTTTTATTGGTATAGGCTGGCAGGTTATCGGCGTTGTTGCTTTGCATTGATCCTGTATAAGCATTTAAAATTGCAGTTTTAACCCCAGGTGTTGCACCCGGTGTTTTTGTATAATATAAAAGCGCATCTTGCTCCGGCCCTTCAAAAGGATAGGCAAAGGTCCATTGTAATAAATGTACGTTAGTATAATTGGCATCCACAAAAGTTTTATACGTGGCGTTACCTGTTAAAGCATATAAATAAATGGCGGCGCAAACTTTTCGTGCAGCCAGTTCGTACGTGCCAATTTCCTGTTCGCCTGCGGCTAATAAACCTGTATTATTAAAAGTAATATTTGGGTTGGCAACGGCCCAGGTGTAAGCATTTATGGCTGCCGCTTGTAAAGTGTTAGCATAAGCTGTTTGACTTGCTGCAGTATATTGCATAGCAGCTAATGCAAATAGCGCAGCAGACGTTAATGCCGCAGAAGTATTTGCGGGGCCATACTTTCTAAATGCCACATCGCTGCTTGGCGGACTAACACCTCCACCGCCAACTACGGAAAGCACCGAACCGTTAGCTTGTTGCATTTTTAAAAGCCAATCTAATTCATATTTCATTTCATCTAAAATATCAGGAATACCATTATTGCTTTCGGGAGTATTATAATTATCCATCCACACGGTTGGATTTTCTTCATAGGCCAATAAAAGATCGGTCATTGTGCTCCATGTAAAATTCACATATTTATTATAATCACCGGCATCGTGCCAGCCACCACTTAAATTTTTAGAAGTAGAAACGTTAGAGTTGTTGTACAAACGGCAATCAAGATCTTGTTGCGTTCCTGCATGACAAGCTGCATCTGTCCATGCTGTTGTTGCGTTGGCAGTTAATTTTGGTGCGCCGCAACGTGCAAAATAAAACATACGCATGGCTTGTGTTAATACAGGATTGTAAACACAATTATCAATCTCAAAACGGTAAGAACCTACATTATTTGTAACATCAAAAATATAATAAGAGCCGGTTGCGGTTATAGATGAAAAATCGAACCACCAAACCTTATCACCGCTTTGTGTTTGTGTAGCGCCGCCATTCCATGATGTAATCGTAGAAGTATAAATAACAGCATCAGTAAGCCAGTCTCTTACCTGGTAAGAAGTGCCCGGTGTAAAAGGCGTGCCGTTATTGTAGCCGATTATTGGGTTGGAGATAACTGCGATTTTTTGCGCTGTGGGTTTGTAGCCAAACTGATCGGTCTTTATAAATTGAACTGTAACCGTTGGCGATGCTTTAATGACCGTGCTTAAAAGCAATATAAGCGTTAGAAAGTAAAATTTATTTTTCATGATAACTGGATTTTAAGGTTCAAAGTTTAGAAAATTTAAGTTCTTACCCGCTTTATTATTGTTTATCAAAAACCTTTGATTAAATTTAATATTATTATTTGAGAAAGAAAAGAGAAATTACAAATATAATAATATCGGTTCGAGTAACGAAGCGATAGCATAGTGTATCAAGAACTGATTAAAACTTCTCGATACGGTTTTTGCGAAGAGACAAAAAACCTACTCGAAGTGACGAGGCAAAAAAATTAACAAAAATGATCGAAACAAAATTTATACAACAACTCGAAGAATCTTTTAACTCGAAAGATTACAGCCTTTTTACACGGCGCAGCCTCGACCTTACCAACGATTATCAATTGCCTGAAAATCTTGTTGGTGAGATCTTTGAGCTAAGAAAAAATTACTTAAGCATTATTGATGTTAATCCGGGCGAGCAGGAAGGTATTAACGGCGCGGCTTCGCAGCTTCTCGCAAAAATAAAAATGCAGGATGCGAGTCTTTCCAATTCTCAAAATATAAATTCCGATATTGTTTTTAAAGCGCAGGATATTACAAAACAATTTCACAGCGGCCGCAATCCTTTTAAATTGCATCCCATTTCTTTTGAATTAAAATTAGGAGAAATTACCGGTGTGGTTGGCGAGAATGGAAATGGTAAAACAACTTTGTTGCGAATTGTTTCGGGCCAATTATCTACAGATATCGGCGCTATTGAATTTCCTGCACTGGGTAATTTTTCGAATAACTGGTACCGGGCAAAAAATAAATTCGCATTCATTCCGCAACGTATTCCAAAATGGCATGGAACTTTGTTAGAGAATTTATTATTCTTTGCAACCATACACGGTATTACCGGCGAACAAAATTTAAAACAGATAGATTATATTTTATTCCGCTTAGGTCTTGATAAATTCCGCGACCTGACCTGGAACCAGATCTCGAGTGGTTACCGTATGCGTTTTGAATTAGCAAAGATGTTATTGTGGCGTCCGCATTTATTGATCCTAGATGAGCCTTTAGCAAATTTAGATATCAATGCGCAACAATTATTTATGCAGGATCTTAAATTCTTTGCGCAATCGCAAAGTAATCCTATCTCAATTATTTTAAGCTCACAACAATTGCATGAAATAGAACGTATAGCAGATAATATTATTTTTATTCGCCAGGGAAAAACAATTTACAACGGCAAACAAATTAATTTTGGTATTGATCGTGCAGTAAATAATTACGAAGTGGCAGGTAGTTTTACATTACAGCAATTACAAAGTTGTTTAAGTGAAGCGGCAGGTTATAAAATTGAAGATGCAGGAACTGCCTTTATTATTAGTTGCGGCATAGATGTAAAATGGTTTGATGTTTTATCGATCATACAAAAAAGCGGATTAGAATTAAATTATTACAGGGATATCAGTCAAAGTACCCGTCAATTATTTCATAAAGATATTTAATATGTTTAAAAAAATAGCTCCCGGTTTTTTAAACCGCCTCGATACACACTTGCTTACAAAATATCCTATTATATGGATAAGCAAGATCCATTACATTTTATGGTATGGTATTTTACTTTATGCGATTTCTACACTCATTGGTTTTTTTGTGCCTGTAGACCTTACAAGCAGGGCAGATTCAGGCTTGTGGTTTTTATTATTAAGTGTTCTCGCATTTATTCTTTCGTGGTTTTGGGCTTACCGTTACCTCATCTTTAATAAAGAAAAGAATTTTGGAAATTTAAAAGCGGGCGATGAATACAAGAATTTCTTTTTAGTGTTTTTGTGCCTGAGCATGTTTGCCTGGTTTGGTTCGCCCTTTGTGGTGAGCTATAATACAAAAGTAGCTAACATGTTTACCGATAAAGAAATTATTGAAGATGTAAATATTCTTAATGAATTAGAGCCGTTTATTCCAACCAGTTATTATTCTTATGAGAACACTTACGACACTATAAAAAAACGAACTTACTTTAACGTAAATAAAGCTAACGGTCAAAACAGTTATACGCCATGGCATTTTTTAAACGATAGCATTAACTATCCGCAAATAAAAAGTAATTACAAATTGCATTTAGATTATCGGCCTACTTCTGATTTTAATGCTGTAAAAGCAAAAGTAGAAAAACACATGGCCATTTGCAGGAAGTATGGTGTGTTTCCACAATTTAGTGCCGATGAGATAGCGTCCGATTATATTAAGGCGCAAAAAGCGGGCTGGATAGATATACAGGAAGTTCAATTAAACGGTGATTATTATAAAGAACAAATTCGTACGGCTTTTAATAATGTATTTGATGCGAAATTCGGCAAGCTTTTTATTTGGGATAAAGATTTTTTGTGGGGCATGTTCTACGTTATTTTTTCGCTCACCTTATTATTAGTATTATTTAAATTAAACCATTGGAAACAATATCTTATAATGGCTATTGTAATGGCCTTGTATCCATTAGTTGCATTTATATTAACACAAATACTTTTCAGGCACTCTGATTCGGAAGTTGCTTTTCAATGGTTTGTTTTTTTGTTATTCCTTTTTACAATTGTCAGTTTATTTATTACAGCTAAACAAGAAAAAGTATTTAAGCCTTTTTACAATATTTTAAATCAAATATTTTTCCTTCTCTTTATTTATATGCCTATGATAGTTATTTATTATTTAAGAAAGCATACCGACCTGTTTCACTATTCGCGCTATTCTTATAATGATTATAATTATGAGGCTGCTCAGGCAACCATCGCAAAAGTAAACGGGCAAACACTTTATATTTACGATTACCGCTATTATTTAGACCAGTATTTATATACGTATTGGCAGGAACAATATGATCTTTGGTTTTTAGCCTGTAAATACGCGCCGGTAATTTTATTTATTGCGTGTTTACCTTTAATGAAAAAACTATTTGTAAAGCAGTTGGCATTGCCGAGAAGGACCTAATTAAATTTTAACCCTAAAAAAATAAACCATGAAATTAAAAATTAAATTACTTACACTCGTTTTTACATTTGTGTTTTTAAAAGGTAAAAGTCAAATTACATTAGATAATACTTATACAACAACAATTACTCAAAACAACTATTTTAATATTGTAAAATTATCAAATTCAGGGTACAAGTATGTAAATCCGGATTTTGCCAATAACAATATAACCTTGTATAATTTAAATCATACAATATTCAAAACATTGATAGTTCCTACGTTCACTGCAGGCAGCCAATCTTTTTATCATATCTCTGAAACACTCTTTAACACAAATCCAAACGATGTTGAATTTATAATAAGGCAAAATCCAACAACACCAATTTATAACGTTAAAATATTAGTTGTAAACGAAAATGGAACTGTTTTATTTTCCAAAGACTCTGCTGATCTTTCCGGCGCGCATTGGTTAGGAAATACTCCCGTTTCGTATACACCTTCCGGGCCAAAAATGCTCTTATATCACCGATACAGCACAAAAGTTTTTGTATACACATTACCCGGCAATCTTGTTTGCAGTGATTGCACTAATGGAACTATTACAGGAATACCACAATCGGGAAATGATCCGCAATCAAATTCAACTGCTTTTCCAAATCCGTCAAAAGATGAAATAAAAATAAAATATGTTTTGCCTGCTAATTCTTCAAACGCAAAAATTTCGTTTTATTCGATTGATGGTAAAGAATTAAAAACTTTTACAATTGATAATCATATTGACTATATGACCATTGATAAAGAAGCTTTAGGAGGGGCAACAGGAATATATTTATATAAAATTTATAATGATGCCGGTTTGATCTCTTCCGATAAAATAATCTTTGAATAAAAAAGGCCGCTTAAAAGCGGCTTTTTCTTTTGCCATTTATCTGTTGGCAATTTGCGTTATGTAAAAGGCTATAATAAAAGGTGATGAAGAAGTAGAAATGACGGACTGGAAATCGCTAAAATTAAGCCGTCACCGCGAAGCCGATTTTTTAAATGGTTTATAAATTAAAAAAGAGCTTACTTGGAGAAGCTCTTTTACTCTAAAAATTAAAAAGAATTCTTTTTACTTATATACACTAGAAGCATTTACTGTTTGTCCGCATCCTTTTCCATCTGATTCAATTAAAATTACATCTGTGTAATCGAATTGAGATGTGTTATTTGCGCGCGGTTTGCCTTTTCTTACTTTGTCTCCAGAACAATCAAATTGCCTTTTTTCTCCCGGCTTTAAACGTGTAGATACGCCTTGGCCATGACACAATAATAAGTCTACTGCCAAATCATTTACAAGCGTAATTTTTGCTTGACCAGCCTTTCTGTCAAGTTGAGCTTTTACCCTTTTCCCTTCCGCAGTATTCCAATAATTACCGTTTACAGAATCTATAGTAAACTGATACCTTTCTTTACCAAGTTTGTACTTTTCTTTTCGTACTTTACCTTTTTGTGTAGATTCTCATCATAATAGGCCACCTGTACTCATCCAAAATAGGCCACTCATTCTCACCAAAGTGTACCATTGATTCTCATTCAAAATAGGCCACTTT
>JACDED010000086.1 GCA_013816615.1 Bacteroidota bacterium | reverse complement strand
ATGCTTTCTTTTACATAGATTTTTTTTGGTAAAGCCATAATATCCATTTATAATATAGTCCAAATATAGCAAATAAAATCAAATAAGCAAAATTGGACTATATTATATATGAATTTGGTATTACACAAATAAGAATGTATAGAGTTATTAATAAAAAATAATTTTGTGAAATTGGTGTAATTAGTGGCAATATGTATTAGTTCGAACTAACAATTAATTAATAATCTCACCCCACCTTCCTGATTCAGCAAACTCTTTAATAACGTTATTTCTTTTTATTAAAAATTTGGTAAGGTATTTTGTTAGTACAAGGCTATTAAACAATTTGCCAAAAATGCCGTATGGAGATTCGTATTCAAACCTGTCTTTCATCTTTACATACTCGCCTTGTTGTTCAAAATAATGATCGTGCTTAAAATATTTAAAAGTACCTTTTTTTTGCTCATCTTTAAAATGAAATGGCCGGTTAACTATAGGAATGAGAGAAGTAAGCTGTTGCCTGATACCAAAATGCGTAGCTTCCCAGGTAACAAAATCATTTTGCTTTACACAACCACTTGTAATACCGTCAATAGCTTTCTCGTTTGTGCCTTCGGTAGATAACATATGCAGATCGATGCTTGTTGCAAGGTCAAAACACACTTCAATAGGTGCTTTTATTTTTGTTTCTATTTCAATTACCGGCATAAGTGTAAATATTTATTCTATTCTTTCCCTGTATAAAAAACGTTCCTGTGTGCTGTCAAAAGGCCTGTAAACATAATATACGTAGCCATCTTTAATTTTTATTTTTTCGGCGCTGTGGTGTTTTATTTTATAGGTGCTTATTTCTTTTCCTGTTTGATGATCGATCTGTTTTAAATAATGATGGCCGTCTTTACTAAAAAAGGCATACACTTTATTAGCCACTTCATCTACAAATAATTGTTTTTTCCATTCACGCCAGTTTTTAGGATGATGATACGAAATAGAAACACTATCTATTAACTGATTTTGGTTGTTGTAATGATATAAAAAATCATTGTGATGATTAAAAATGCAAATAGTATCTTTTAAAATAAAGATAGGGGCATACAAAGGCTCGTAGAACATGCTTTGCGTAAAACCACTCATTAATGCTGCAATTATGCGCTTATCGGTTTTATAATATTGCGCAATTCTTCGCGCTTCTAATTGCATGCGGGAGGGCAGATAATAGTATTCTAAATTATAAAGTTTCATAAGGTCACTATTTGTAATAGTGCTTAAGAGATGATTTAACGAATCGTTATTTTTTAAATAGTAGTAATTGAATAAGGGATATTTTACCCAATTATCATGAAAATAAAAATTACCATTCGCACTATCAGCAATTGGCTCAATAGACTGGTTAAAATCTTTTTGGCGAATGGGCAAGATCATTAATTCAGTATTTAAAACATCCAGTCTAAAAACAGAATCCTTACAAATTATTTCTGTATACCCTTCGTAATCATGAAAGAAGTGTTTTGCTTCGCCGGCTTGTTTTGGCAGATCGTAAGTAGAGATTATTTTGCCACCATAAGTAGAAAGTTGTATCTGCGCTTTAGTGAGCGAGTTTTGTGCAGCAAGCAAAATTAATTTATCTTCATAAAAATCGAAATCAAAAATACTGTAACTGGTTTTACCTACTAAAGTCTCGGGTTTGTTTACTGCATAAAAAGAGATCGTATCTAGTATATTTGATCTTTGAAGAAGAGAAATTGTTACATGAATAGTATCAGAACTATTGGCTTTAATTTCTTTGATAAAACCTTCGTAGCTTAAGTGCGAAATAATTAATTTGTAAATTGCTTTTTTAGGAAGAGTTAAACTAAACTCGCCTTTTTTGTCGGTTGATGTTGCGTATGGTGCGTTTGAAATTCTGATAGCGGTAGCATCAATCCCCTTTCCTGAGCCAAGCTCAAGTATCTTGCCAATAACAACTATCTTTTCATTTTGTGAAATCAAAGTTTGAAAACCTAAAACGAAACAAAGAATAAATATGTGTTTGTAGTTTGACATTCTATTTATAAGACGCTTTAAGCCTAAAATTCCATAAACTATGAATTCCAGATCTCCCAGCTTTTTTCGGCCTGAAGATGCAGCATACTTAAGCCGTTCATGGTTATAGCACCTTTTTCTTTTGCTTGTTTTAAAAATAATGTTTGTTCGGGATTATAAATAAGATCGTACGCCAAATGTTTATCGGTAAATAAATGATAAGGTAGAGCGGGCGCTTGGTTTATATTTGGAAATAAACCTAATGGCGTTGTATTTATGATCAGCTTAAACGCAGTCATCACGCGATCATTTATCTCGTTATAAAAAAAAGTAGTTGCATTTTTTTTAGCTGAAGTGGTTGCGTAAAAAACTTCAGGACCAATTTTTTTTATGGAGTAGGCTACAGCTTTGGCGGCACCACCTGTTCCCAATATTAAAGCTCTTTCGTGTGTGGTGTCTAAAAATGGTTTTATGCTTTGTCCGAAGCCATAAGCATCGGTATTGTAGCCAATAGTTTTACCATTTTCAATTTTAATGCAATTTACTGCGCCAATTTCTTTGGCTTCTATACTTAATTCATCTAAAAACGGAATGATCTCTTCTTTATAAGGATTTGTAACATTTAAGCCTTTTAAATTTTCCGTTTTCAATACATTTTTAAATTCATCAATAGTTTTTAATTCAAAATTTAAATAAGCATGATCTTGCAATCCAAGTTCTTTAAATTTTTTGTCGAAATAGCTTTTTGAAAAAGAGTGTGAAAGCGATCTGCCAATAAGGCCAAAGTTTAGCATAATTAATCGAGTGAATAAGGTTGATGAAAAACAAATTGTGTCTTTCCTGTTTTTAAATTTACGCCCACGCTTTGATGGCCCGCAAGATTCATATTAATAACTATTAGGTTATTCTTTAAATTGTAACGGAGGTAAACATTATCGCCGGTAGTTTCAGCAACAATTTTTTTGAAAGCTGTATCCTGATTCTTCCATGCAAATTGCCCCTCTTTATTTACTAATGCAAGAACACCGTTTGCATGTTTTGAAAAATCTGAAACATAAAAGAAAAGCAAGTTGTTATGGTATTTGGTAACGGGTATTGCTTTTGGGTAAACTTCTTCATTAATAAGTTTTAGATCCTTAACATAAGCGCTAAAATAATGCCTGTTCTCAACGTTTTTAAATTGCTCAATATAACTTTCAGATACACTATAACCTTCGTTGGAAAATCTTTTCATATTACACAAATATAATTGTGATTTTTTATTTTGTGAAAGATAAATATCCTCTGTAAAAAAACCTTCCCGGCCACTATTGTCTTCAGTTTCTTTTTGTGTGAGCAAGCGTTGAGAATCTAAATAATAATAAAAATCGTCACCCACTGCAGAGGTGATTTTTACACGATTCCTGTAAAGCTCTTTATCTGCTTTTGTGATCCCGGTTTTTAATTGCGGAAATCTTTTCTCCAGCCATTCATTACCAAATAACCGTTTGCCTGTGTAAAGTGCAAAACCCTGAATACCACCTTCTTCGGAAATGTTATAGGCTGTATCATTACTTACATAAAACTCGCTATCAAATAATTTTGTTTGGTTAAATAATTCCTTCCATGCTTTTGGTTCACCTAAAGGCTCTTCGGAAATTATTTTTTTTGTAATTGGATCGATAAGACGTATCCAATATTTTACACTATCTAATTTGTTGGTCTGCGTTTTTAAAACCAGCCAAACCACCGCGCCTTTACTGCCTACAAGGCAATTATAATTATCTACGCCTGGCTTTTGCCAATCGCTTAAAAAAGCAAGCGCAGGCTTGTCTTTATTGCCGCCTACAAAGTAAAATACACTTGCGCCAACTCCAATAATAGCCATCATAATTACAACTGCTATAATTGTTACAACCGGTTTTATAGGAATTGGTTTTAGGTCTGTATGCTTTTTGGCATCAAAATTAATTCCTGAAAAAGGATGGTCGTTTTTTACAAGAAATGTACTATGGCAATAATCGCACTGATAATTAATGCCGCTGATATGCGATATTTCTGCTGCGCCGCATGAAGGACATTTTAATTGTTCAACTTTTGCCATGATAAATTATTATTTCTTGAATTTGTTTTTTAAAGCTGCCAATGCACTATTAATATCATTTGGATTGTATTCTTCTTCTTTTGCAACTTTTGGTTTTGATGCTTTTACATTTTGCGTTTCACCTTTCATGCTTAAAGCAATGCGTTTTCTTTTTGCATCAACTTCACTAACGGTTACCCAAACCTGTTGACCAACCTTTACGATCTTATTAGGATCATCTACAAATTCATCTGCCAATTGAGAAATATGAACTAATCCGTCCTGGTGAACACCAATATCCACAAACGCTCCAAAATTAGTTACGTTGGTTACAATCCCCGGTAAGCGCATACCTTCGTGCAGGTCGGAGATCTTATGAACGTTCTCATCAAAACTAAATACTTCAAAGCTTTTACGCGGATCACGGCCCGGTTTTTCAAGCTCCAGTAAAATATCTTTTAATGTTGGAATACCAACTGTATCTGTTACATATTTTTGAAGCTGAATTTGTTTGCGTAGATCTTTGTTCTCAGTTAATTCGTCAATGCTACAGTTAAGGTCGGTTGCCATTTTTTCAACGATGTGATAACTTTCAGGATGCACTGCACTTTTATCTAAAGGATGTACTCCATTTTTTACACGTAAAAATCCCGCACATTGTTCAAATACTTTTTCACCCATACGCGGTACTTCTTTCAAAGCCTTGCGCGATTTAAATTCGCCATGCTCGTTACGGTAATCAACAATGTTTTGTGCTAATACAGGGCCAATGCCCGAAACATAAGATAATAATTGTTTAGAGGCCGTGTTTAATTCAACACCCACAGCATTTACACAGCCACCAACAACCTCATCTAATTTATTTTTTAATTGTGTTTGATCAACATCGTGTTGGTATTGACCAACGCCAATAGATTTTGGATCTATTTTCACTAACTCCGCTAAAGGATCCGCTAAACGGCGACCAATAGATACAGCGCCACGAACAGTAAGATCGTAAGCGCCAAATTCTTCACGTGCTACCTCGCTGGCAGAATAAACAGAAGCGCCTGCTTCACTTACAACAATTACAGAAATACTTTTTGGTAAAATATCTATGTTGCGAATAAATTGTTCAGTCTCGCGGGATGCGGTTCCATTACCAATAGCAATAGCTTCGATATTATGTTTTTGACAAAAAGCCAAAACCACCATTTCTGCTTCTACAGTTTTACGCTGCGGTTCGTGAGGATAAATAACAGTTTCTTCTAAAAGTTTTCCTTGCTTATCCAATGCAACCACTTTACAGCCTGATTTAAATCCGGGATCTAAACCAAGGATAGCTTTTTGACCTAATGGCGCGGCTAATAAAAGCTCGCGTAAGTTATCAGCAAATACAACAATTGCTTTTTCATCAGCTATGTGTTTGGTCATTAAACGCATTTCTGCTTCAATGCCGGGTTGTAATAAACGTTTGTAACCATCTTCAATGGCTTCTTTAATTTGAATAGCACATTCGCCGCGAGAAGTAATTATTTTTTTCTCTATTACAGCAATTGCTTCTTCGTTATCAACGGTAATATCTAAAATTAAGATGTCCTCTTTTTCGCCGCGGCGCATAGCCAGCATACGATGTGATGGACAGTTCATTAATTTTTCTTCCCATTCAAAATAATCTTCAAATTTTTCTCCGGCTTCTTCTTTACCTTTTATTAAACGACTTTTAATGGTTGCAGTGCGCTTAAACAATTCACGCATATTCTCGCGCACAATAGCGTCTTCACTTACAATTTCAGAGATGATATCGCGTGCGCCTTGTAAAGCATCTGATACAGAAGCTACTTCTTTTTCTTCTGAGATAAATTTTTCAGCTTCCTCAAGAACAGAATTGTTTTTTTGTTCTAAAATAAAATGTGCCAAAGGCTCTAAGCCTTTTTCTTTTGCAATTGTAGCTTTTGTGCGGCGTTTAGGTTTATATGGTAAATAAAGATCTTCGAGCTTATTTAAAGTTTCAGCTTCAAGGATCTTTTCTTTTAGTTCGGGTGTTAATTTATTTTGAGAGTCGATAGATTTTAAAATAGATTCACGGCGTTGTTCCAATTGCCTTAATCTTTCCACTTCATCGCGAATTTGCATGATCTGTACTTCATCCAGGCTTCCGGTAGCTTCTTTACGATAACGGGAGATAAAAGGTACCGTAGCCCCTTCATCTAAAAGTTCAACAGTAGCGTTTATGCTTTTTAGTTCAATTTTTAATAGGTCGGCAATTTTTAAAAGTAATTTTATTTCGCTCATACGGTCTTTCTGTTTTTTATAAATTTAACCAGCAGAAACTGCATATTCGTCTCTTTTTTTCAACAATAAATATTTTTTTTGTTTATATTTAAAAGAAAATTCCAACCTTTTGTGAAGCAAATTCGTCTATATAAATAACAATCCAATAAATATGAAGAAAATTTTACTTTTAGCTTTAGCAATACTGAGCGTGCAATTAACTGCTCAGATAGTAAATCCGGGTTTTGAATCGGTTACCGCTAATAAACCGGATAATTATAACACTACATTTTACAATTATAGCTCTTACCAGATAAGAGATACTTCTGCTTCTCACACGGGGTCGCATGCTGCGTATATAAGAGGTTTAAGTGCGGCAAGTTATAGTGTTCAGGGAGCAGTGTTAGGTGTATTCTCAACCACAGGATTGCCTTCTTCTTTACAAGGCTGGTATAAATGCAATATTATGCCGGGTGATTCTTTGGTATTTAGCCCTTTTGTTTATCAAACGACCACTTCATCGACAAGAGTTCAGGCTTATACTTATACATTGTCATCAAATTCTGTTTATAAGCAATTTACAGCACCATTTTATTATCCTTTTAATTTTGGAAGTGCAGATACTATATACGTTAGTATTTATTTATCAGGACCAAATAATGATGCAGAAGGCGCGTTCATTCCTCAAACTGGTACATGGGCAATTATTGATGATCTTACGCTAGGGGTGGATCTTTCAACCGGCTTAAAAGAAAAAATAATTACAGAGGATATCGAAAAAGTATATCCGCAACCGGCAACAAATATGGCTTTTATGATCTATAATTTAAAAGAAACAGCAATTTGCGAATTAAAATTATATGATGTTACGGGCAAAGAAGTAAAAACAATTTTTTACGATGATAAACAAACACCCGGAAAATATAAAGCAGAAATTCCTGTATATGATATAGCACCGGGAATTTATTATGCGCAGTTAAAAATTAACAACGAAGTAAAAACCGTAAAAGTGGTAAAACAATAATCAGGCTTGCGCGGTTGGTCCGCCAAAGTTCATTGGAAAACCATTTTCAAGATCTTTTATTTTTCCATTCACCTGCTCAAATTTCTGAATATTTTCTGCAAGCGCCTTAACAAGGCGTTTTGCATGTTGTGGTGTTAATACAATTCTTGATTTAACACGTGCCTTTGGAACACCAGGCATTATTTTAATAAAGTCAATTACAAATTCGCTTTGCGAATGCGTGATGATAGCGAGATTTGAATAAATTCCTTCAGCAATTTCTTCGCTTAATTCTATATCTAAATGCGGTTGATTTTGATTATTATTTTCTTCCATAATATTTATTATTATGAAGCGAGCTATACTCTGCTTCGTTATTGTTTTTTTTATTTCACAAATTGAGCCATTTCATCTGCCATTTTTTTCGCTTCAGCACCGGCTTTCTCGGCAAAATCTTTTCCGTTAGAAGCATAAATTATTCCGCGGCTTGAATTAACAAGCAAACCAATATCTTTTGTTAAACCATGTTTACAAACATCGGCTAAACTGCCACCTTGTGCGCCAACACCCGGTACCAATAAAAAATGATCGGGAATTATTTTACGAATAGCATCTAACATTTCTGCTTTTGTTGCGCCAACAACAAACATCATATTATCCTTAGTTCCCCATGAGGCGCAGGTTTCAATAACATTTAAATACAATTCTCTGCCATCTACTTTTTGCATTTGAAAATCTGCTGCACCTTCATTGCTTGTTAAGCCTAAAGCAATTGCCCACTTACCTTCAAATTTTAAGAATGGTTTTACCGAATCGCTTCCCATATAAGGGGCAACGGTTATGGCATCGCAATTTAAACGCGAGAAAAATGCTTTGGCATACATTGAACTTGTATTGCCAATATCACCACGTTTAGCATCTGCAATTAAAAAATGATTTGGATAATTTTGCTTAATGTATTTAATTGTATTTTCTAAACTTTCAATACCGTTTAAGCCATATGCTTCATAAAAAGCAGTGTTAGGTTTAAAAGCAACACAATAGGGCGCGGTAGCATCAATAATTTTTTTATTGAATTCGTAAATAGGATCGTCCTCATCATTTAAAATATGTTTTGGCATTTTTTCAATGTCTGGATCTAATCCAACGCATAAAAAATTTTTTTTGCTTTTTATTTGTTCTATTAATTCGCTACGTGTCATGTTTAATTTGATAATTTGTTTAAGCAATTTTCTACCAGGATCTCTACACTTTTTTTGTAATCACTTGTAAATTCTTTGCGTACGCGGTTAGCAATAATTACGCAAATAGTTAAGCAATTATGGTCTAATAATTTTCCGAGGCCATAAAGCGCCGACGTTTCCATTTCAAAGTTAGTGATCCTAAGATCGTTCAATCTAAAGTCTGTAAGTAATTCATTTAAATTAGGTGCAGATGCTTTTAATCGTATCTGTCGGCCCTGCGGCCCATAAAAACCGGGCGCTGTGGCTGTAATGCCAATATGAAGATCTTGTTTGAATTTATTTAATAAAGTGTCGCTGGCAGTAACACAATAGGGGTAAGGTAAATTTTTTTGCCAGTTGGTGTGTTTAATAAACGCTTCGCTTATGGCATCTTCGTTAATTGATTTCCAGCCTTCGTAAAAATTTAAAAGGCCATCTAAGCCAATACCATGAGAACTGGCAACTAATCCATTCACCGGGATATCACCTTGCAATGCACCGCTTGTTCCCAAACGAATGATATTTAATTTACGATGTGTTGGATTTAATTCTCGTTTTTCTAAATTAATATTTACGGCAGCGTCTAATTCATTTAAAACAATATCAATATTATCAGTACCAATGCCGGTGCTTAAAACAGTAATACGTTTGCCGTTAAATATTCCTGTATGAGTAACAAACTCGCGGTGTTCGGTTTTAAAATCTATTTTAGAGAAGTAAGAAGAGATCTGTGCTACGCGATTTTGATCGCCCACAACAATTACGTCATCAGCTATATCTTCATTCCTTAAATTTATGTGATAAACCCTTTTTTCGGAGCTTAAAATTAATTCTGTTTCGGGGAATTGGGACATGGTAAAAGTTTAGTGTTGTAAATATAATTATAATACAGCTAAATTACGGGCAAAAAAAAACCTTCTCTTGTGGAGAAGGTTTTAATATTTTTATTTTAAGATTAGTTTACTAAACCTGTGAAACCAGAATCAGCGCGTAATTTTACGAATTCAACATCATCTTTAGCATAAGCTTTTAAAGCACCATCTTTTTCGATAGCAGTTTTTAAGTTGCTAATAACATCAGCATTGTTTCCACCACGAGCAGCAGCAACAGCTTTTAAGTAGTAACTGTAACCCATTTCTTTTTCATTACTTGCATCAATAGTTTCTTTAACAGCACCAGGAGTACCAGCTAATAATTGAGCTAATGCTTTGTTATGTCCTTTGTAGTCGCCAAAATCAGCAACAGCATCAGAATATTTACCGTTACGTACTTCTAAGATACCCATGTTGTATTTTGTTTCAGGAGCACCGCCAGCTTTTTTGTAAAGATCCATTGCAGCAACACGATTACCGTTTTTAGCTTCGATGATACCTAAGTTGTTGTTAACTTCAGCTTGTGAAGCATTGATAGCAGAAGCACGTTTAAATGCAGCGCTTGCTTCAGTAACTTTATTTTGCATTAACAATGCAACACCTAAGTTGTTAGCACTTCTCCAATCAGTAGGATATTGTTTTTCTGCAGAAGTATAAACCTGAACTTTAGTATTAAGATCATTAGATAAATTTGCTCCATACATCAATTCTTCAATTGATAAACTATCAGGATTTGAAGTCATTAATTTAGTGATCTGCTCATCAGTACGGGATTTTTTATCAACGTTGATAGTGATCTCAGAACGACGTAATTTAGGTAATACTTTTTCAGCCAGTTCAACATAAGTTTTAGAAAGATTTTTGATCTCTTTACGACGTTGCTCAGGATCTGAATACATGGTTAAAACACGTAAGATAAGATCTTTGTCAGCCATTGTAGATTGCTCCATTAACTGTTTAAAACCTTCCCAGTCTTCTTTTGTAGTACCAACCTGGT
Organism: Bacteroidota bacterium; assembly: GCA_013816615.1. Classification (GTDB taxonomy): domain Bacteria; phylum Bacteroidota; class Bacteroidia; order B-17B0; family Aurantibacillaceae; genus Aurantibacillus. The sequence continues at coordinate 9,468 of JACDED010000086.1, read as the reverse complement.
ATTGTTCTTTAGTTTTACCAAAAGTAACAGTTTTGTTCTTGTTTTTATTGAACTCGCTCATTACAGCAACCGAACCTGTTTTAGCACGATCTTTTGCTAAATTCTCGTTCTTTTCTGTTTCACCATCTGGTGAAGCATAAGCTGAAACATTAATACCTTTAAATTCGTACCAAGGTGAATTTAAGTTTTGGCCAATAAAAGCATTAACCGCTTTCATTTCTTCCGATTTCATTTCGGCAGGACGAACAGCTGAAGAGCTTATAGTATAATATATATGAGTAGTTTGATTTGCTGGTGAAGTTTTAACAAATGCATCTTTACCCATGATTCCTTTTTCGTCATTTCTAACTAATAAAGAAGTAACCATAGTTGCATCCGCTAATTCAACCGGATCAAATTTTTTCTCTTTTTTCTTTACTGTACCTACAGCACGCACTTCTACTTTAGCATTGCGCATGTATGGCTCGTAAGCAAATTTTTCTGAAGTATAGTTAAAAGTACCACCAGAAGCGTAACCAATTTTTTGGCCCGAACCTGTAGCTTTTTCACCTACTAATACTACCGGCTTTAAAGCTTTTTCCCCACCATTACCTTTTACAACAGGAGTAAGGGTTAGAGTTACTTTTTTAGCGAATAATTTAGGGTTGAATTTACCACTAACACTAAATTGAATGCTGTCTCCATGCATTTCAATTGGATTTGGAGACACTGTGTATTTAATGTCTTTTTGTTTTTTAAGCATTTTACCAAGCCCATCGCAGCTTGTTAAAATTACTGCCACCGACAAACCGGCCCCTATCGTACGTAAAAATTTTGAATTCATCTTTCAAGTTTAGATTTATAACGTCACAAAAATAGAAAAATATTTTAATTACTACCTAATTTTTTTAACATTTAAAAAAAAGATCGTCAATTGTCTATTTTATTCTAGTTTTTAGTCTTGTACGTGTTTAATTTTTTTGAGTTGCAATTCAACTACTATTAATAATAGTTCTAAATTTGCAACACGTTGGAAAATACCACTAATAATATTGTAGCAGCACCTTATTCGAAATTTTCGGGTTTTCTTAAATTAACCAAACTCGGCTTAGGCTCTTTAGTTGTGTTTTCGGCTATTGTAACTTATTTTACAGTTGCAAAAGATATTAATATATATGCTGTTGTTGCTATAACGGTTGGCGGATTGTTTGTAACCTCTGCTGCTAACGGGTTTAATCAGATAATTGAGAAAGATTTTGACCGTTTAATGGACCGCACAAAGAACAGGCCTATGCCAACAGGCGTGCTTACTGATATAGAAGCATTTATTTTTTGTACTTTCTTTGGTATTGCTGGTACTATCCTACTGTGGGTCTTTACAAATCCATTATGTGGCATCTTAGGATTTGTTTCTATTATATTATATGCTGTTGTTTATACACCTTTAAAGCGTGTTTCACCTTTAGCGGTTTTTGTTGGCGCATTTCCGGGTGCATTACCTACATTAATTGGCGCTGTTGCAGCTACTGAAGGTTTTGGCGAAATATCTTTCTTTGCTTTTCTTTTATTTATGATCCAGTTTGTTTGGCAATTTCCACATTTCTGGTCGTTAGCCTGGTTTAATAATGATGATTATGCAAAAGCAGATTTTCATTTATTGCCTTCGAGTGGAGGTAAAGATGAAGCGTCTAAATTTCAAATACTTATTTATTCTGTTTTTTTATTGATCACAAGTATTTTACCATTTGTTTTTCAATTTGTTGGTTTAATAAGCGTGAGTGTTTGTATTGTTTGCGGTATGGCACTGCTTTTACAAGCCTATAATTTTTACCGCTTACCAACTGATGCGTATGCAAAAAAATTATTTTTCGTTACATTGGTTTATTTACCTGTAGTTCAATTAGCATTAATGACAAAATCATAAAAATTAAAAAGTGGAAACAACTAAAATAAAAAAAGAAAAACCTCATAAAGAAGAGTTGAGGTTAGCCAGAAGAAAGGCATCGAAGCCTTTATTGTGGATAGGAATAGTTAGTATTGTTATGCTTTTTGCAGGCTTAACAAGTGCTTATGTGGTAAGAGCGCAAAACGGCAACTGGCTTGTGTTTCAATTACCACCCATTTTATTGATCAGCACTGCTATTATTGTTACAAGCAGCTTAACTATGTTTTTAGCACAAAAAGCCATAAAAAAAGATAATTACCAGTTAACCAGTATTGCTTTATTAATAACCTTATTGCTTGGAATTGCCTTTTTTTACACCCAATATGCGGGTTGGAAGCAATTATCAGCACAGGGAATTTATTTTGCCGGAAAGTTTAGTAATGCTTCCGGCTCGTTCTTAATTGTTATCGCTTTCCTGCATTTACTACACATGATAGGCGGTTTAATAGCACTTACAGTTTCATTAACAAAGTCGGTGTTGAAAAAATATTCATCCTCTGATAGCCTTGGAATTGAGCTGACTGCAATTTATTGGCATTTTCTTGATATTTTATGGGTGTATTTGTTTTTGTTTTTATATTTTTATCGTTAATATTGCAGCAGAATTTTTAACATTATTTTAAAATCTAATTATGGCGCATACAGCAGAATTTGATGCAAAAGCAGCCTGGGACGGTGGTCAATCGCCTTTCAGGGTAAGTTACGGGAAAATGATGATGTGGTTTTTCCTTGTTTCCGATGCTTTAACTTTTGGAGGTTTATTGGTTTCTTATGGCTTTATACGCCACAAATACTCTGATGTTTGGCCAAAAGCTGAAAACGTATTTACTCACTTTCCGTTCATCGAACAACATTTGCCTTTGGCTTATGTAGGTTTAATGACGTTTATATTAATTATGTCGTCTGTTACAATGGTATTAGCTGTTGAAGCTGGTCACCGTATGGATAGAAGAGGTGTTACTGTTTGGATGTTCTGGACAATTGTTGGTGGTGCTTTATTCGTTGGTTCACAAGCATGGGAGTGGTATCACTTCATCGTTGGAACTCACGAAGGTGCTGTAAGAAATGTTTGGGATATGGCTACTAAAACTTATGTTCAGGAAACCTATCATGGTGCAACCATGGCGGTTAATGAATATGGTGTGCCGCAATTTGCCAATTATTTTTTCTTTATCACAGGTTTCCACGGTTTCCATGTATTTTCAGGCGTAATTATAAATTTAACTATCTTTTTAAATGTATTAAAAGGCACATACGAAAAGCGTGGCCATTATGAGATGATCGAAAAAGTTGGTCTATACTGGCACTTTGTAGATCTTGTATGGGTATTCGTATTTACCTTCTTCTACTTATTGTAATTTTATAATTAATAAATTAAAGAACTTAAAACCTAAATATTATGTCAGAATTTCACGACGATTATCCACATTACGAAACAATGTCTAACCATGATGAGGCATATGGAAAAAAAGCCCGTCGTACTCTATGGAATGTGTTTTGGATAATGTTGATCATTACCATTTTCGAATTAATTATCGGTTCAATGGCTCCTGGTCATGGATGGACAGGCGCTTTATGGTTAAAAGTATTATTTATTGGGTTAACCGTTGTTAAAGCTGCAGCCATTGTTTTGTGGTTTATGCACTTAGGCCACGAAACTAAATTCTTTAAATATATTATCTTGTTACCTTACATTACATTTATCCTTTATGCTATCTTCATTATTTTGGTTGAAGGTATTTATTCAGGTGCACCGGGTAACTTTACGCGTGTAGATAAAATATTTATTGAGCAACAACAAAAATTGAAAAGCGGCCATCACGGTGCTGCCGGAGCACATGAAAAAGAAGGTGCTCACAGCGAAGAACACGCTACAGAAACTCACCACTAAAAAAAATATTTAAAATTAAAGGCTGCCTTAAAAGCAGCCTTTTTTATTTATATATTTATATAACAATAAAAAAATGTCATGAAAAAAATTCTACTCCTTATTATTCTTGCCTTTACAATTACTGCTAAAGCCCAGGTAAATACTTTTTCATTTACTATCAATGGTACCGCACCTACTGGCTTTACAACAGCTTTAAATATTGCTGCACAAAAATGGAGTAATTATTTACAAATAAACGTACCTATAAAAGTAAATGTGTTTATTGTGAATGCTTCTTTTTTACCATTTTCTGCAATAACATTTGCCAATGGCCGTAAAAATTTTACCAATGCCCCTTACCCAAATATTTTATACACTACACCTTTGGCTAATCAATTGGCAGGTGTAGTTACTAATGCCGGTGAGTACGATATGGATATTTATTTCAATTTATATACGTCTTATTATTTTGGTACAGGTAAACCACCTGCTTCGCAAACCGATTTTATTTCTACAGCTATGCATGAAATAGGCCATGGTTTGGGCTTTTATAGCGATGGCTTTGTAGACAATTCAGGTAATGGTTCTTTTGGTAATATTCCTTCTTCAACATTTCCTATAGCAACATCTTTTCCATGGCGTGGACAAGATAGCGTGCCGGGTATTTTTGACAAGTACATGGTAAAAACATCAGGTAATCATTTAACTACTTGTGCTCCGCAAAATTCTACTGCTTTAGGTGATAGTTTAAAGAACGGCGCACTTTATTTTAGCGGGCCATTATATGCAAATGCATCACATTCAAATACCCCTGTTAGATTAGCCGGTGGTGCTGGAACTTTTACAATAGGGGTTGATCTGTTACATATTCATCAATCTTATGCTAATACAATTATGTCTTATTACTGGGGCCCCGGAGATACAGTGCGTATTCCGGCACCATGGGAATTAGGAATACTAAAAGAGATCGGCTGGAATTTAAAACCTGTTGGGCTTAAAGAAATTAATGCATCTTCATCTTTTGTAACGGCGTACCCAAATCCTGCAAATACAAATGCAACTATTGGTGGGCAAAATATTAATAATGTAAAAGTGTTTAATGCAATTGGTGAATTGGTTATTACAAAAGAAAATAGTTTAAAGGCTGAAGAGGTTGCCATTGAAACTGAGAAATTAAATGAGGGCATTTATTTTTTAAAGGTCTCTTTTAATAATAGCGTTCAAAGTGCTACCAAAAAAATAATTGTAAAGCATTAATACGTATTTAAGCGTATTTAAAACTGCGCACAGGCTGTTTTGTTTTTAGATCTAAATTTATTTAGTAATTTCATGGTAACTAAAACCCATACCCATGAAAAAAATAGTTACTATCTTATTTCTGGCACTAAGCTTTTATGTACAAGCACAACCCGCAACGTTTTCATCAAGAGGCATAGGTGGTGGCGGGGCATTATTTGCCGTTTCTATTAACCCAGCAAACAATTCCGAATATTATATTTCTTGTGATATGGGAGAGCTTTTTCATACCACTAATTTTGGTAACGCCTACAACCAGGTAAATTTTCAGCAATTAATTGGCGGACATAATTCTAAAGTATGTTTTACATCCACTTCAGGTCTTTTGTATTCTGTTAGTTATGCTCAAGATATGGTGAGGCCAATGAAGAGTACTGATAATGGCATAACATGGTCTGTATTAGCGGGAAATCCGGATAATAACGAAGAAACATTTAGCATTGATGCAGATTATAATAATCCTCAGCGTGTTATTATTTCTTATTATGGCGAAATTTATTTTTCATCTAATGGAGGTACAACTTTTACAAGCATACACACAGCTTCTGATATCAATGCAGGCAACGTTGTAGGTGGTGTATTCTTTGATAATAATAATATTTATATCGGAACAAATGATGGCGTACTTCTTTCTACAAATGGTGGAACTTCATGGAGCACGGCTGCTATTACAGGTATTCCTGTAGGTGAAAGGATCTGGTCATTTGCCGGCGCAAAAGTTGGTCCAACAACACGTTTCTTTTGTATAACAGGTAATGTTGGTGATATTTACGTAGGCCTTGTTGGTTCAGATTATTATCAATTTGCAAAAGGTGTGTATGCTGTAGATTATGGCTCAGGTAACTGGACACCAAAATTAACCGGTATAAATTTAACTAACGATTATCCCATGTTTGTTGGCATGGCAGGCAATGATATTAATACGGTTTATCTTGCAGGAAGCAATAACAATTCATACCCAACTGTTTTTAAAACTACAAATGCAGGAACAAACTGGACAAATGTTTTTAATACTACAACCAATCAAAATATTATTACAGGTTGGAGCGGACAAGGCGGAGATCGCCCGTGGAGTTATGGAGAATGTGCTTTTGGTGTAGCAGTTGCACCTAACAATTCTCAAAGTGTTTTATTTGGCGATTTTGGTTTTGCTCACAAAACAAATAACGGTGGTGCCAGTTGGTCGCAAGGATATGTTGATCCAGCAGGCCAACATCCTGCAAATGCATTTACACCGCCTAACCAAAGCTATCAAAGTGTTGGGATCGAAAATACTACCTGCTGGCAAGTGGAGTGGATGGGCGCAAATAATATGTTTGCCTGTTTTTCTGATATTCGCGGTGTAAGAAGTACAGATGCAGGTTTATCATGGTCTTTTAATTACACAGGCCATTCTGCCAACTCAATGTATCGCATTGCAAAACATCCTACTAACGGTACAATGTATGCCGGAACTTCAAACATTCATGATATGTATCAAAGCACACGTTTAGCTGATGCGCAATTAGATGCTACAGATGCAAACGGAAAAATTATTTATTCAACTAATAACGGCGCCAGCTGGACAAACTTAAAAGTATTTAATCATCCCGTATTTTGGGTGGCAGTAGACCCAAACAATGGTAACCGTGCTTATGCAAGTGTTATTCATTATAATGGTGGCGCAGGTGTTGGTGGCATTTATGTGACAAGCGATCTTAATAACCTGGCAACATCGAACTGGACCTTACTACCAAACCCTCCACGCACTGAAAAACATCCGGCAAGTATCGTTGTATTGAACGATGGTAAAATGGTTGCTACTTATTCAGGAAGAAGAACAAGTGCGGGCGCATTTACAGCCAGCTCGGGTGTATTTATTTATAACCCTGTATTAAATAGCTGGACAGATGTTTCGAACGCAGGTATGTTTTATTGGACAAAAGATATTGTGATCGATCCAAACGATCCTTTACAAAACACCTGGTATGCTGGTGTATTTAGTGGCTGGGGTGGGCCGGCAAATGGCCTTGGCGGATTGTATAAAACAACTAACCGTGGTACCAGCTGGGTGAAGTTAACCAACGCAGCAACTATAGATCGTGTTACATCATGTACATTCAATCCAAATAATGCTAACCAAATATTTATGACGACCGAAACGAATGGCTTATGGGTTAGCAATAATATTAATGCAGGAACGCCTACGTTTTCAATTGTTCAGAGTTATCCTTTTCAACAACCGGAGCGCGTTTTCTTTAACCCTTTTAACGCAAACGAAATGTGGGTTACCAGTTTTGGTAACGGTATGAAGGTTGGAAGCTTAACACCAACCGGTGTTTTAGAATTTAAAAACAATTCGGCAGATTTTACTTTATTCCCTAATCCGGCATCTGATGTTTTAATGATCGATGGAAACTATGATGCAGTTGAGGTATATGATCTTACAGGCCGCTTGATAAATAAAACAAAAGGTACGCTAAGTATCAATATTTCTGGATTTGAAAATGGAACTTACATTGCTAAAATTTTATTGGATGGAAATGTAGTTTCAACCAAAAAATTTGTTGTAGGTAACTAAAGTCCATTTAAATATAGAGATAAATGAACCCCGACCTTAAGGTCGGGGTTTGTTGCTTATACAAAAAAAAGGCTTTAGCCCTGACAGTATACTTTATTTCAAAATGAAATAATATTTGTAGTTTTACACTAAGCATGAAGAAAGTACTTATCCTTACCTATTATTGGCCACCGAGTGGTGGAGCGGGAGTACAGCGTTGGTTGAAGTTTGTGAAATACATGCGCGATTTTGGTTTTGAGCCTGTTGTTTACACGGCCGGGAACGGCGAAATGCCGGTGATTGATGAGAGCCTTCAAAAAGATATTCCCGCAGGAATTACTGTTTTAAAAACGCCCATTTGGGAACCTTATGGTTTTTATAAAAAGTTTATTGGTCGTAAAAAAGATGATAAAATAAATGCGTCATTTTTAAGTGAAAATAAAAAAGGTGGAGTTACCGAAAAAATAAGTGTTTGGATAAGAGGAAATTTTTTTATTCCTGATGCGCGTAAATTTTGGATCAAACCAAGCATTAATTATTTAAACGATTACATTCAAAAAAATAAGGTCGATCTTGTAATAAGCAGCGGTCCGCCGCACAGCATGCATTTAATTGCACTGGGCTTAAAACAGAATAATACGAATTTAAAATGGATCGCCGATTTTAGAGACCCATGGACCAATATAGATTTTTACCAGAAATTAATGTTGAGCAGTTGGGCAGATAAAAAACACCATAAACAAGAGCTCAGCGTTTTGCAAAATGCAGATGTCGTTTTAAGTGTTGGCCAAACCATGAGCGATGAGTTTTTAGAGATATATAAAAATGCCGGAGGAAAGGATCTTAATAAATTCAAGGTCATTACCAATGGTTTTGATTCAGAAGATCTGAAGACAGGTCTTATTCAAAAAGATAAAAAATTTAGCATTGCGCATATTGGTACTTTGGTGAAAGATCGCAATCCGCAAGTGTTGTGGAAGGTCTTGAAAAAAATAATAAGTGAAGATCAAAATTTTAAAGATCAATTAGAAATAAAATTGGTTGGTAAAATTGATATTTACGTAAAAGAACAAATTGAAGCATTTGGTTTATCGCAATTTGTAAATAAAATAGATTATTTACCACACAATAAAGTTATTGAAGAACAACAACGTTCAAAATTATTATTATTGCTGGTTAACAATACCAAAAATGCAAAAGGTATTTTAACCGGGAAATTTTTTGAATACCTGAGCGCTAAAGCCCCGGTGTTGGCTATTGGCCCAACAGATGGCGATCTTGCTAAAATAATTAAAGAGACCAACTCGGGTTTAATAAGTGATTTTACCGATGAGGTAAGTTTAGAAAAAAATATCCTTGCTTATTTTAATGGTAAAGCTAGCGAGGCAAATACTGTTGAGGTAAATAAATACAGTAGAAAAGAATTGACAAGAGAGTTGTGTTTGTTGTTGGATAAACTCATATTGAAGTAATATTTCCTTAAATAAATTTGTGTAATTTTTTGGGCGTGCCCTTCGGGTCGCGCTTTACGTTTCAATCTTTTTGCTCGTATCCTCACAAAAAGGATTTACACTGCAATCGCTCACGCTGGTATATCAAAATTGCGTTAGGGATAGAGCCATTGTTTGAGCTCTTTTTTATGAGTCTGTAAAGACGAAATAAAGAAAGCGAGTGGCGAAAGCCCGACCCGAAGGGAAACGCCCTAATGAAAAATAGCATAAAATGGGTCAACTTAATTTTCTGGGGAGCAGATTCATTAAGCAAACAGTTTCCCTAACCTAAACAAGAAGAATTTAACATCAGTTACGCCTCTTAAATTGGCTCTAAAGAGTTTTATTT
>JACDED010000085.1:17333-19910 GCA_013816615.1 Bacteroidota bacterium | reverse complement strand
GTATTCCATCAGCTCCGAAGGAAATACGTTTTCTATAAAATCGTGTGTGATATCTTTAAGGATTAGTGAACCGAAAGCTAACTATTTTTACCCTGCTCCCCAACTTTTACGGCTGACCCCTCATTCGTGTAATTGTTTTTCTTAAAGAATTCATTTTTTAATAAAAATTTGAATAATGATACAAATCCAAGCTTTTAATAATTGTTTATTTTTATTTGTGAAAATTAGTGCAATTAGTGGCTAAATAAAATATAATTGTGGTTCAGGAAAGATTTCAAAAACAAAGCCACAGATCTCACAAATTACGCGGATTAAATTTATCTGCGTGCATCTGCGAGATCTGTGGCTAAAATTCAGAGTATTAAAACTCAAAAGTTATTTGTCCGTCACCATCCAAAAAATCTTTATTGTTGGCTTTGCTTAATTTTTCCATTGCCCTGCGATGAAGCTCTACAGGCGATAATCCTGTTTTTTCGTATTCAGCTGCATCTTTTTTTAAAAATTTACGCGCAGCTTTTATTTCTTCAGGCTCTTTTAAATTAATTTCTTTTACTTTATAAGAGCTTAATTTTTTGCCTTTTGCTTTAAAGTTTACCACCGGACTAAACTCAACCATATTAATAGTTTCTTCAGGCAATTCAACACCTTTTTCTTTAGAGAATTTTACTTCAATAACAGGATTTATTTGTGCTGTGATCAATTCAATACGCGATAACTCATGCTCGGTAATGATCAACGTTTTGTTGGTTGTATTTTCGGGCGCAAAACGTTTTGTGAAATACGATTTACTTTGTCCGTCAAAATAAATACAGGTTAACGTTTGATTAGGGAAATATTTTTCGATCATAATGGTATCTTCATCAAAATGATTTAAGATATCATAGGTGTACAATCTATAAAAACCGGTACTTGTAACCGTTAATATTTTATCCTCACCACTAAAATTACCAAGGAAAGTTCCTTTTTCATTTTTATTTAAACGGTGGGTTGTTTCATCAAACCAATAATCTTCACCGCTTAAAGTAGAAGCGCCTTTCTCTTTTAAGACAACTTTTTTAACCGAATATTTGGTAACAATATTTCCAACCGAAGTTCTTGCTTTAACCGGGATCTCGGTAAAATCAATATCCAATTCTAATTTACGAACACCGCTTAATGGTTTTAAGATCACCTGCACTTTTTCGGCTTCACCGTTTGGATTAATGGTGAACCAATGTACGGCTGAGTTTGGAGTTCCTTTTGTAAGATCGTATTCTTTTTCCCGGGTAACACCGGTAACATTAAAACGTTTAATGAAGGTGATGCCTTTTGGCCCATCGGTATAGATCATATTATACGTTGTGCGCTCATCATTCTTTTTAAAGATGGCTACATAAATAATATCTTTACCTATAAATGATTTGTCTGCTACTTTACAAACTTTCATTTTACCATCCTTGGTAAACGCAATTATATCATCTAATGCAGAACAATCAGTAACAAACTCATCTTTCTTTAAACTTGTACCAATAAAACCTTCGGCACGGTTAACGTATAATTTTTCGTTTGCCATTATAACTTCTGTAGCTATAATAGTTTCTAATTGTTTGGTTTCGGTTTTACGTTCGCGACCGGCACCATATTTCTTTTTTAAATTCTTAAAATATTCAACGGCGTATTCTGTAAGATTTGCTAAATGATTTTTTACGATCGCTATTTTTTCTTCCAGGTCTTTCATTTGCGCTTCAGCCTTAATGGTGTCAAAGCGCGTAATACGGATCATTGGAATTTGCGTTAAACGGTGAAGATCTTCATCGCTGATGTCGCGAATTAATTTCTTCTTAAATGGTTTATAGCGTTCGTATAAATATTCAAATAAAGTTTCTTTATTGTTATATTTTTTAAAGTCGATGTACATTTCTTCTTTAATAAATATTTTTTCTAAAGAAGAGAAATGCCATTTTTCTTCCAACTCTAATTGTTCAATTTCAAGCTCGCGTTTTAGTAAAGCTAAAGTTTGATGCGTTGAGATTTTTAGGATCTCGCTAACACCAACGAACCTCGGCTTTTCGCTTTCAATGATACAGGCATTTGGCGAAATACTCATTTCACAATTTGTGAAAGCGTATAAAGCATCAATTGTTTTATCAGTAGAAATGCCGGGTTGTAAATGAACTAAGATCTCAACATTCTCAGCAGTATTATCTTCAACCTTTTTTACTTTTATTTTTCCTTTATCGTTTGCCGCTAAAATAGAATCTATTAAAGAGCCGGTTGTTGTGCCAAAAGGAATTTCGGTAATGATGATCGTTTTTGGATTTAGTTCTTTTACACGTGCGCGGATCTTAATTTTCCCCCCGCGTAATCCATCTTTATAATCACTAAAATCGGCAATACCGCCGGTTATAAAATCAGGATAGATACTTGCTTTTTTCCCTTTTAAGATCTGGATAGAAGCATCTATCAATTCATTAAAATTATGCGGTAATATTTTTGTAGCTAAACCAACAGCAATCCCTTCAACACCATGTGCTAATACTAATGGAAACTTTACCGGTAAAGTAATAGGCTCTTTATTACGGCCGTCATAACTTAAAC
>JACDED010000085.1:0-17323 GCA_013816615.1 Bacteroidota bacterium | reverse complement strand
TCCGAATTTAGAAAGACGCGCTTCAATATAACGTGGCGCGGCAGCATAATCGCCGGTTAAAATATTACCCCAGTTACCCTGGCAATCAATTAAAAGATCTTTTTGGCCAATAGCCACCAAGGCATCGCCAATACTGGCATCACCATGGGGATGATATTTCATGGTGTTACCAATTAAATTGGCCACCTTGTTGTAACGCCCGTCCTCAAGTTCCCACATACTGTGTAAAATACGGCGCTGTACGGGTTTTAGCCCATCTTCCATGGCCGGTACAGCACGCTCTAATATTACATAGCTAGCGTAATCAATAAACCAATTCTTGAACATCCCACTTACATGGGTTATTTTATCCACCTCGTGGTGGTTCTCCTTATCCATTCCGTCAAAAATATCGCTCATCTAAAAAATAAAATAATTGCAAATATACATTAGGATTTAACAAAAAAGTTGGAAATAGTGGGTTTTGGAGTAAAAATTTGGACTAAATATTCACAAATGGCTGCTAATAAGCCTTTTTTTAGCCTTTTGTTTGCGCCTATAATTAAAAACAAATGCCATTTTGGGCATTAGTTTTAATATTATCTTTAGCGCCAAACCAATTATTTTATGAAAAAAATCTTTGCCCTTATTTTTATTTTGGGCTTTTATCAAAACAATTTTGCGCAGTTGCCGCCAAGTGACTTTATGTACTGTTTAAACCGTCCGGAAATTCAAAAAGAAGATCTTATGCTAACTACCGGAACTTATACTTTAATAGATGAGAATGTTAAATGGGCATTGAATAAATTTTGGGTTAAACCGGCAAGTATTAAATTAATATCAAGTACGGCTAAAACAAATTTATCCTGTTCATACATGTCTATTGTTGATCTGCAAACAACAGGTGAGACAGGAAATTTTTATAATACACATTTTAGAGTTACAAATGAGATGAAATCTCAGGATCCAAATATTATTTTTGATATTGCTTTTGATAATTTTATTGCAAAGGATGATGAAAAGGTTGTAATTGGTTCTGATAAATACATTACCCTGGTTGCTGATAAGGCTTTGATATATACTATGTTGTTTTGCTCGGTTGCCAAAAATTTTTCAAATGATTTTGGAAGTTTCAGGAAAGCAATTAATGGATACAATGATTATATGGAAAAAGCCAAGGAAAAAATAAAAACCACAACCATGCTTATTCCAAAAGAATTAATGGATAATGGATTAACTAAAGAAGGTTTAGCAGGGTTGAATATAAAATATGAGATCATTCCATCCGCTGACATTGCAAAAAGAATTAAAGAAGGAAATAATGTTAAGAATTATAGCGAGTTGCTTGTTTACAAAGCAGATAAAATGCAGGATTATGCATATTTGGTTGATATTGAAACCGGCGATCTAATTAGTTATGCAAATATGGGAGGCGGAATTATTTCAAAAACGTATAAGTACATGGATGATAAACGCTTTAATAAGCTAATGACCAAACTTATTAATTAAAAGAACTTATACAATGAAAAAAATAGTAGTAATTATTTTACTGTTAAACTTTTTTACTGCCTTTTCGCAGGTTGCATTAAAGGTTATTTATGTTCGCCCAACAGGCCCAATGGGTATGGTTGTGAAACCCGCTATTGGTGGAGAGGTGTTCTTTAAAGCTTTTGAAGAAGATCAGGATGAAAATTTTATCCCGCGATTTGGAATTGGATTTATAAAATTTGCAACCAGGCTTGATACGTTTCCTGTTACAGGAGTTATTACTTCAAACACTACTACTGTAACTCCGGGTTATATTACCTATAGCAAATTTAATATGGCCTATTTTTTTGGTGGTGTTGAATACAGAATAAAATTGCATAAAAAATTATATCTAAGTCCGGGCATCGATATAAATGTTGGCAGTAAAAGTATCAGCTACCAGGCAAAGTATCCACTTATTAGTGATCAGGGGTATTCCGGAGGCTCGGCGTATATTGGCATCCGTCCACGTATAGGACTCGACTTTTTTATTACAGAAGATATTGTAGTATTTTCTGAAGCTACAAGAAATATGAATCTTGTAGTGAAGGAGGCTTTTATAGCGCATAACGATTATGGTATTGGCTTAAGAATAAATTTTTAAAATTAACGACTATGAAAAAACAATTTATATATATATTTGGCTTAACGGCTTTGTTCATGACATTATCTTGTCATAAAGCGAAGAAAAGCATTAAAGATTATTATCCCGTGGTTGAAACCAGAGCCGCAACGATAACCGATGATGGCGATGTTATAGTAGAGGCACAAATCACTTCAGATGGCGATCAGCAACTTGAATATATCGGTTTTTGCATGGATACTCTTCCTGATCCGAATATGATGAGCAACCAGGTTATAATAGAAGAGTTAAGCGGAGGAAATTTTACAACAAAGTATGATAACATCAGCACATTATTACCTTATCATAGTTTCGACCCAAATAAAACATATTATTTTCGTAGCTGGGCAACCAATGGCAATGGTTATTCGTATGGTAACACTATAAGTCTTACCAACATAAAAAGCGCACCGGTAGTGCCCACATGCACATTAAATACTAACCAGTTAAACGGCAGCCCTTATACAATTGTAACTGCGCCATATAACAGTAGTAATAATACCTGGGATTTCCAGGCACAAAGCCAGTTTTATGGCACACTGTATTTTAAATTCGGATCCAAAATGAGAAGTAAAGTATTTACAACAATAAATCATCAAACACCGAATGAAAACCAGGTGTATGTTGGTTTTAATTCTTCAGAATTTTTACAAAGTGGTAGTAAGGTATATGTACAGGAAACCTCCCCTAATAATTATGAAATAACAATTTGTAACGCACCGTATACTTTAAACTCCTCTACGTCATACGTAAACACAAGATTTGTTTGTCCTTTGTAATTTTGCTTAGTAAACCAATATCTTTCTTTTCAAAAAGAAAAGTGCTTCCGAAAGTTTTGTGTTAAGCTTAGGATTTGAATAAGCATTCATACCGGCTTTTTCAAGATTATTAGCATAACCGTACACATCGTTTACCTGTGTTTTAAAAATGACTTCCTGCGTAACATTATTTTTTAGCTGAAGTGAGATAGCTAATGCGGCTAATTTAATTTTATAATTGTTCTCTAAAATATCACTACTAATATCTTCCTGTGTTTCGGCAATTGATTCGATGATATAATCAGCATCAGTAATTTTGCTTACTATTTGAACTTCCTGCCCATTAAATTTTTGGGAGATAATGCCCTGGATCAAATTTAAATTGGTGGGCTTTCCAAAATTTTTCTCAGATCCCGTAACAAAAATATTAATGTTGTTTACACGTGCCTGTACTTTTAAGGATGGTGTTTGAATGAACTGTTTTAATACTGTTATTCCTGCACGGCCTAATGAGTCAGAACCCATGAGGCTTGATATATCAGGGCTTAAAGCAAAGGCTGCTATTTGATTGATAGGCTCAACGTAATTTACTTTTAATTGTAATTCGCCGTTAGTGTTGGTGCTGGTTTTTTCGTTGATCTTAATTTTTTCTTCATCACTTGTAATTACGAACGGAAAATTTTGTAAAGGCGTTTTGGCATTTAATTCAAGCCCATAAATTAATGGTGTGTAGGTTTGCTGGTAAGGTTTTAAAACAGGAATATCTTTTTTCTGTACTAAAGTAATGGATTGTAATTGTTGTTGAATTACTGATGTAAGGTCAAACACACTTTTAATGCCATTGGTTTGCGCGGGATCAAAATTGATCTCTTCGCTTAAGTAAGGCGTTAACACACCAAATGCCTGGATGCGTTTTTTTAAACAAGAAGAAAAATCTTTATTTTTTTCATCATTAAAGCTTAGGCTTATAAGATTGCTTGCTTTAGAAATGATCTGCTGCTTTTTTTGAGTTTTTTGATTTACGTAATCTGCTTTATCTAAGGTATAATATACCCAATATTGTTTTTCGTTCTCGTATGAATCAATTAGCTGGTAACCCTCAATATTATCACTATTAGTAAGGTTGATCAATGAATTAAAATTCTCGTTAAAATTATTATTGTTTTGAACGGTGTATAAAACCGAGTTACTTGAAATATTCACCTTAATTTCTGAACTGAGATCGTATAGTGCATTCTTTTTAGCTTCAATTTGATAATTGCTGCTTTTGCCTTTGTCTGCAACGCCAATACCAATATATTTAAAACCATTGTTTGGCCTGCTGCTAACCCAAATAGGCACCTGAACTTCGGCTGCAGGAGTAGCGGCAACTTCTTTTTTGCTTTTGCAAGCAACTAAAAAATTTAAAGCGATTAATATGTAAAGAAATCTTTTCAATTTATTTTATGTTGTTTAGAACGGACGAGGTGAAAAAATTAACTGTTTTATTGTTTACATCACTCTTTAATTCTTCAAATGACTTTAAAGTATTTTTTGCCGTAAACATACCGCGCCAGTTTTTTGGATTGTATTGAGCTGCGCCTGCCGTTTGCTGAGGGTTGTATGGAAAAAGTGTATTTGTATTACCACTAAATGTTTTTGCGAATTCATTATATTCCATCGCATCCTGGCTCATCATATTTTGTGATTGCGAAGAAACGATCTGATTAGAAAAAGCATTGATGATCTTGTACTTGTAATCGTACGAATAAGTGCGCGAACCTTTCACTAAATTATAACTTACAGGTTTATATTCTGTTTTAGTTAAGGTATCATTTATTCTTGTTTTTACTTCGTTATAAGCTGTATACGGACTTTTTGCAGGGCCGGTATTAAGTTCTTTTTTATTAGTGATATCGTAAGTGTAAAAATAATCGGCATCGGTTGCTTTTCTGATCGCTTGTATAAGATCAACATTATTACTACCGTTTAGCATATCACTACCGGCACCTTCCTGGAAAGGAGTATTATTTATTATTTTTATGTTACTGAATTTTTGTGTGGCTATTTGATTAAAGCTATTGAACATATAATCTTCAATTTCTTTCTCATCACTAATGCCCCCATCTTTGGGCTGAAGTAAAATAAAGCTTTTTGTTTGCTGTGCAACCGAAAGATCATATAGCTCTTTATAATCTTTATAATTTTCAGTTCTGCTTTTTATTTTTGATAAAGTAACTAAAGCGCTGGTGTAGTTCTTTGTTTCTAAACTTATAATTGCAGTTTGATATAATGGCTCGCAATAAGAAGTGATCTCTAACTGCTGTGTTGTTTTATAGTTTGGGTTGTATTTTTTTATATTGTTTATATACGTAATTGCTTCGTTATATTTTTTTTGGTTAACCATGCTGTATGCCTGGTTGTAGTTTTTTGAACAATACGTTTCGATCATTTTTTGATAATCGTCTTCGTAGGTTTTGGGGTAATCCATTATAACGCTTAATGCAGCGGTTTTTCCTGAGAACTCTTTTAATTTTTCAAAGCTTTCTAAAGAGGATTCAACTTGTTGTGTATTGTAGTTCCTAAAAAAGTCAGAAGCTAAATTAGACGCGTACTTTTGGCCAACGCTTTTTAATTTAACGCGCGCATCTACATTTGTTGGTTTTCTTTGCAAAGATTCTAAATAATATTCAGCTGCTTCGTTTACAAGGCCTTGCTTTTCAAGACGCTCAGCCGCTTTAAAATATTTTTTGGATCCGTTGCATGCGGAAAGAAAAAGCACTAATGCTAAAGCAAATATGGGATAATTTCTTTTCAAAAAAATTGGGTAAAAAAAGAGCATCCTTTAGAGATGCTCTTAATTAAGATATTATTATTTTCCTTCGTCTGCTAATTTTTTCATCTCAGCGTCAAAGATCGATTGGAACTTTTGTTTATCGTAGTCTAATTTTAATTTAGCATCGTTAGATATTTTAGCATCTACTTTATCAAAAATAGTTTTTTTAGCTGCTTCAATAGCGATCCAGTAACTGAATGAACCATCAGTTTCTTTAAAGATCTTTTCGCCAATTTCTCTAACGTTAGATATCTCTAAGTTTACAACCTCACGTGCCAGTTCTTCGAATTTATTTTCGAATTCTTGTTTGTTGCCAACAGTACGTTGATTAGTATATTGATCTGTTACTCTTTTAATTGTACTGTTAATGTTAGCAGCCATTTCAGATTTAGCATTTTGAAACGCTATTTTTTTAGCTGTAGCAAGATCAGGGGATTTACCAACTTGTTTTGCTCTAAAGTTGTCTTCATCAGAACGATATTCTTTTGCACTAAATGGTACGGAGATCTCTACTGCGCCTGTTTCTTTTTGAATAGGCGTTTTTTTGTTCTTACAACCTGCCAGAGTCAAAACTGCGATAGCTGGTATTAAAAGTAAATTTGTCGTTTTCATTTTTATGTTTTTTTTTGTGGATAATAGTGTGGTCATTTCAAACCGCGTTCCAAATTTATCAAAATTTCCGAAATTAACGTTTGTTAACCGATTAATTCTTTTTCTGTGTCTTTTTCAAGACGCAAATTTTCAATAATAAAGTCTTGGCGGCCCTGCGTATTTTTACCCATGTAATAGTTCAGAAGCTCTGTTATACTTGCTTTCTGGTCAAGTAATACCGGCTCCAAACGGATGTCTTTTCCAATAAAATGTTTGAATTCGTCAGGAGAGATCTCACCCAAACCTTTAAATCGTGTAATTTCGGGTTTTGGACCTAATTTGGCTATGGCGGCCCTTCTTTCTTCATCACTATAACAATATGCCGTCTCTTTTTTATTACGCACCCTGAATAAAGGTGTCTGTAAGATCTTAACGTGATTATTCTTTACAAGATCAGGAAAGAACTGTAAAAAGAAGGTTAATAATAGTAAACGAATATGCATACCATCCACATCAGCATCGGTTGCAATAATTACATTATTATAACGCAGTTCTTCTAAACTGTCTTCAATATTTAATGCAGCTTGTAATAAATTAAACTCTTCGTTCTCGTAAACTACTTTTTTACCAAGACCAAAACAATTTAAAGGTTTACCTTTTAAACTAAATACAGCTTGAGTATTTACATCACGTGTTTTAGTAATTGATCCACTGGCAGAATCTCCCTCACATATAAATATAGAAGTTTCTAAACGGCGCGGATCTTTAATATCATCTAAATGTGTGCGGCAATCGCGTAGTTTTTTATTATGTAAAGAAGATTTTTTCGCGCGCTCTCTTGCTAATTTTTGAATGCCCGATAATTCTTTACGTTCGCGCTCGTTTGCTAAGATCTTTGCTTCAATTCCTTTTGCAACATCCGGATTTTTATGAAGGTAATTATCTAATTGTTGTTTTACGAAATCACCTATAAAACTACGAATGCTTTGTCCGCCCGGTGCAATTTCGTTGCTGCCTAATTTTGTTTTGGTTTGCGATTCAAAAACAGGTTCCTGAACTTTTATAGCAATTGCTGCTACAATTGATTTACGTACATCACTGGGCTCAAATTCTTTTTTGTAAAATTCGCGCACTGTTTTTACAACCGCTTCACGAAAAGCCGCTAAGTGATTACCGCCTTGCGTTGTGTATTGACCATTTACGTAAGAATAATACTCTTCAGAAAAATGCTCATTACTGTGTGTCATTGCCAACTCAATATCTTCACCTTTTAAATGAATGATCGGATATAAAATTTCGCCGGTAATATTTTTCTCTAACAGATCTTTTAAGCCATTTTTAGAAGCGTACGAATTACCATTCAAGGTTAATGTTAAACCTGTATTTAAGAACGCATAATTCCAAACCATGCGATCAATATACTCGTGTACAAAATGGTATTTTTTAAAGATCGTATCATCGGGACGGAATTCAACAAGCGTTCCGTTCTTTTCTGTTGTAGAAACCAGTTTAGATTCTTTTACTAATTCACCTTTACTAAAATCGGCTGTTTTTGCTTGTCCATCGCGGTAAGCAGTTACTTTAAAATTAATAGATAAAGCGTTAACTGCTTTTGTACCTACCCCATTTAAACCAATAGATTTTTTAAAAGCTTCGCTATCGTATTTACCACCGGTATTCATTTTAGAAACAACTTCAACTACTTTACCTAAAGGAATGCCACGGCCATAATCACGAATAGAAACAACACCTTCTTTTACGTTAATGTCAATTTTGCTTCCTTCGCCCATCATAAACTCATCAATGGAGTTATCCATTACCTCTTTTAAGAGTACGTAAATACCATCATCAAAAGCACTCCCATCTCCTAATTTTCCAATGTACATGCCGGGGCGCGTACGAATGTGTTCTTTCCAATCTAACGATCGTATATTATCTTCTGTATAATTTGATTTTGCCATGGTGCTGTTTCTAGTTTCAAGTTTTTTGTTTCTTGTTACTGTTTATTTTAATCTTTTTTAAATTTGTTTCCTTTAAATTCTGTATTTCTTAAATAGGTTATGAATTTAGCAATTTTACCAGCTAAAAGTAAACAATCGCTTTGTAAGTTTTCAAATGCTTCTTTATCAAGCATATTTCTATCAAATACACGGTACAATTGTGAGCGAACTTCGCCTAAAGAGCCTTTTGAAATTGCTAAAAACTGGATGAATTCTCTATTTCCGTCTCTTTCAAACCCTTCAGAAATGTTATCCATAACTGAGCCGGCTGAAGCATCAAGTTGATTTTTTAATTCGTAATTTCTTGTTTCATTTAATGTTTGAAGCAGTGGATATATTTTAGCATTTAATTGTCGTGCTAGTTGCCATACTTCAAGATCTTCAAATTTTGTAATTGTTGCCATAACAAGAAACTATAAACTAAAAACAAGAAACATTCTAATCTCCATCTATAAGATTACCAAGGCCTCCGAGGATAGAACCTTCTTCTTTTCTGCCTCCTCTGCCATAAGATAAAATTCTTCCGGCCAAACGGCTAATTGGTAAGGTTTGTATCCATACTTTACCAGGCCCGCGAAGTACTGCGTAAAAAACGCCTTCGCCACCAAACAATGTATTTTTAATACCACCCACAAATTGAATGTCGTAATTAACGGTGCTTGTAAATGCAACAATACAACCTGTATCAACCTTAAGCATGTCGCCAGCCTGTAATTCTTTTTCAATTACGTGTCCGCCGCTATGCACAAATGCCATACCATCGCCTTCCAGCTTTTGCATAATAAAACCTTCGCCACCAAATAATCCGGTTCCTAATTTTTTCTGAAATTCAATGCCTACAGCAACACCTTTAGCGGCACATAAAAAACTATCTTTTTGACAAATAATTTTATTTCCAAGTTGTGCTAAATTCATTGGAATAATTTTTCCGGCATAAGGCGCGGCAAAAGTAACCTGGCGTTTTTGTGAAGAGTTATTTGTGTAAACGGTCATAAATAAATTCTCTCCGGTCAATAATCTTTTTCCGGCAGAAAATAATTTATCCATTAAACCTTTTTGATTTCCGTCGCCAAACAAAGTTTCCATTTGCACGCCGTCTGTCATCATCATAAAACTTCCGGGTTCGGCAACTACAGCCTCCTGTGGATCTAACTCAACTTCCACGCACTGCATCTCTTCTCCAAATAATTTGTAATCTATCTCGTGATTATTCATATTCTCTCTTTCACTAAAAATTTAATATTTGTTTTATGTAAAATGTAAGATGGCAAATGTAAAATGAGGTTTTAAAACATTTTCTGTTTTACCTTTTACATCTTCTATTATGTTAAACGTTAAAACGGAAATGCATTACATCACCATCATTTACTACATATTCTTTTCCTTCAATCTTTAATTTTCCGGCATCGCGACAAGCTGCTTCCGATCCTAAAGTAATAAAGTCATTATAACCAATAACTTCAGCTTTAATAAATCCCTTTTCAAAGTCAGTATGTATAACTCCTGCAGCCTGTGGGGCTTTCATGCCTTTAGTGATTGTCCATGCACGCACTTCTTTAACACCTGCGGTAAAATAAGTTTCTAATTTTAAAAGCTTGTAAGCCGATTTAATTAATTTATTTACACCCGGCTCATCTAATCCCATCTCACCTAAAAACATTTGTTTTTCTTCAAAGGTTTCTAAAGATGCAATTTCACTTTCCATTTGCGCAGTGATAATTAAAATTTCAGCGCTTTCATTTTTTACAGATTCTTTTACTGCATCTACATGTTTATTACCTGTTTTTGCAGAAGCTTCATCTACATTACAAACGTACATTACCGGTTTAATGGTTAATAAATGAAGATCTGCAATAAATGGTAATTCGTTCTCTTCTATAACACAAGCACGTGCAGATTGCCCGCTTTCTAAAGTTTCTTTTAAGCGCGTTAAAACAGCAAACGTTTTCACAGCGTCTTTATCTGCACCAACTTTTGCCAGTTTTTCGTATTTTTTCATTTTGGCATCAACACTTTCAAGATCTTTCAATTGAAGCTCGGTGTCAATGATCTCTTTATCTTTTACAGGGTCAACTTTTCCATCCACATGCACCACATTATCATCATCAAAACAACGTAATACGTGAAGGATAGCATCACACTCGCGAATATTGCCTAAAAATTTATTTCCTAAGCCTTCGCCTTTGCTGGCACCTTTTACAAGGCCAGCAATATCTACGATCTCAACCGTAGTTGGTAAAATATTTTGAGGCTTTACAATATCCGCCAGCTTTGTTAAACGCTCATCTGGCACTGTAGTTGTGCCAACATTAGGGTCGATCGTACAAAACGGAAAATTAGCCGCCTGGGCTTTTGCATTACTTAAACAATTAAATAAAGTAGATTTTCCAACATTCGGCAAACCAACAATTCCACATTTTAGGGCCATAATTCGTATAAATTAATATTTAATAAAACGTGCAAATATACTAATAACACGGGCTTTTTGGAAGTGGGTCAAAAAACAAAAAACTTTAGTTTTTAACATCCTGTAATTATTATCAACATTAGGATTATAAGCTATAAGCAAATGTTAATTTTGCCGTTCGGAGGCGAGCTCCGAATAAACAAATTGTGATAAAAAAATGGCCAATATTGACGAGTTAAAAAGATTATCAACCCAGGTTAGAAGGGATATTGTAAGAATGGTGCATGCGGTTGCTTCAGGCCACCCGGGCGGTTCTTTGGGTTGTGTAGAGTACTTTGTTGCACTTTACAAAGTGATCATGAAGCACGATCCTAAAAACTTTACAATGGATGGCAAAAATGAGGATCTTTTCTTCTTAAGTAACGGCCATATCAGCCCTGTGTTTTACAGTGTTTTAGCACGTACGGGTTATTTTCCGGTAGAAGAGTTAAAAACATTTCGTAAGCTAAACTCGCGTTTACAGGGGCATCCAACCACACATGAAGGTTTGCCGGGAGTACGTATTGCCAGCGGATCATTAGGACAAGGCATGAGCGTTGCTATTGGTGCGGCTTTGGCAAAAAAATTAAATATAGATAATTCTCTTGTTTATACTTTACACGGTGATGGCGAGTTACAAGAAGGCCAGATCTGGGAAGCGGCCATGTACGCTGCTGCTTACAAAGTGGATAATATGATCTGTTCGGTTGATTATAATGGTAGACAAATTGATGGTGATGTAGATAAGGTTTTACCACTTGGAGATTTAAAAGCAAAATTTGAGGCTTTTGGCTGGACTGTTTTAGAAAATCCCAAAGGAAATGAACTTGAAAGTGTTATTTCTTATTTGGAAAAAGCAAAAACTTTTGTTGGTAAAGGCAAACCCATTATGATACTAATGAATACCGAAATGGGTATGGGCATTGATTATATGATGGGAACCCACAAATGGCATGGTTCTGCGCCTAACGATGATCAATTGGCAAAAGCGTTATTGCAAATTGAAGAGGCGGAAAAGGATTACTAATAATTTAAGAATTCAGATTTAAGGTTTTAGAATGAAGGTGATCAAAAAATATTTATTTTTTATACTTCTAATTTCTGCAATCTTAAATCTTAGATCACAAACAACCAATCGCATTCTTTTTATTTTTGATGATTCGTACAGCATGTACGCCCCATGGAACAGCAATATAAAAATTGAAGTTGCCAAAAAAGTAATGGGCGAATTTTTAGACAGCCTTAAAAATTTACCAAATTTAGAACTGGCATTACGTTGTTACGGACACACCACTTTTTTTAAAGAACGTAATTGTAAAGACACAAAACTGGAAGTGCCTTTTGCTGAGGCTAAAACAAATTCAATTAAAATAAAACAACGCATTCAAAAGCTGGAACCAATGGGCACCACACCAATTGCTTTTTCTTTAGGAGAAAGTGCTGCAGATTTTTCTGACAAAGCCAATTGCCGCAATATTGTTATTTTAATTACAGATGGTATTGAAGAATGCGGTGGTTATCCCTGTGAAGTAAGTGCGGCTTTACAAAAGAAAGGAATTTTCCTCCGGCCTTTTGTAATTGGTGTTGGCCTTGATGCCAAGTTTGCAGATGTTTTTGCGTGTATGGGAAAATTTTACGATGTAAGCAATGAAGCAAATTTTAAAGATGTTTTAAAACTGGTTTTAACGGAAGCTATTACGCAAACAACAGTACAAATTGATCTTTTAGATGTTACAAAAAAACCAACAGAGACGGATGTAGACATGACCTTTTACGAGGCAGGAACATCAAAAGTAAAGTATAATTATTTACATACGATCAATCACCGTGGCAACCCAGATACTTTGGTTTTGGATCCGGATCTTAAATACGACCTAACGGTTCACACCATACCGGTGCAAGTAAAAAAAGATATTATTATTATAAAAGGAAAACACAATATTATAAAAGTAGATGCGCCGCAGGGGTATTTAAAATTAGACCTGGATGGAACGATCAATAAATATTACCCAACCACTTTGGTAAGAAAAGGTGGAGATATGCAAACCTTAAATGTTCAGGATTTTGGTAAGTTGGAGAAATATATTGTTGGTAAATATGATCTTGAAGTATTAACGCTTCCGCGGATCTATTTAAAAGATGTGGAGATCAAACAAAGCACAACTAACTCTATTAAGATCCCTACAAGTGGCAATATTTTATTTGCTAAACAGGGTACCGGCTACGGCAGTATTTATGTAGATGATGGAAAAACAGTGCTTTGGGTTTGTAACTTAAATCCAACACTACAAAATGAAATTATATATTTACAACCCGGCAAATACAAAGCGGTTTTTCGTTATGAGTTTGCTAAAGAAACAATAAAAACAATTGATAGAAATTTTGAAGTAAAATCAGGCATAGCCCAAACCGTAAGATTACAATAAAGAAAATGAAAAAATACACTTATACTGAAAAAAAAGATACACGTTCTGGCTTTGGTGCCGGTTTATCAGAATTAGGGAAATCAAACCCGAATGTTGTTGCATTGTGCGCCGACCTCACAGGCTCTTTAAAAATGGATGCGTTTCAGAAAGAACATCCTGAGCGTTTTTTCCAGATCGGAATTGCAGAAGCAAACATGATGGGCATTGCAGCCGGTTTAACAATTGGCGGTAAAATTCCGTTTACAGGAACTTTCGCCAATTTTAGTACGGGTCGTGTGTATGATCAGATCCGTCAAAGCATTGCTTACTCTGGTAAAAATGTAAAGATCTGCGCATCTCATGCAGGCTTAACTTTGGGTGAAGACGGTGCAACACATCAAATCTTAGAAGACATTGGCTTAATGAAAATGTTACCGCACATGGTGGTTATTAATCCATGTGATTATAATCAGACAAAAGCTGCAACTATTGCTATTGCTGCGTATGAAGGCCCTGTGTATTTACGTTTTGGCCGCCCAACTATTCCAAACTTTACACCAGCCGATCAAAAATTCGAAATTGGTAAAGCGGTGATGTTGAATGAAGGTACCGATGTAACTATTATTGCAACAGGGCATTTGGTTTGGAAAGCAATTGAAGCCGGAGAGGCTTTAGCGGCAAAAGGTATTAGCGCAGAGATCATAAACATTCATACTATTAAACCATTAGATACTGATGCAATTTTAAAATCTGTTTTAAAAACAAAATGTGTTGTTACCGCAGAAGAGCATCAAATGAATGGTGGATTAGGAGATAGCGTTGCACAATTTTTAAGTCGTAACCATCCAACGCCGCAGGAATTTGTGGCAGTGAACGACTCGTTTGGCGAAAGCGGCACACCCGATGAATTAATGAAAAAATATGGTTTAGATTCCGTTGATATTGTTAAAGCAGTTGAAAAAGTGATCTCGCGTAAATAATGAAGTAGAGCAAAATAGCTTACTTCATTATTATTTAATACCTTCAATAAAAAATAAAATAAAATGAAAAAAGTAATAATCGGGGTAGTTGTATTAGCTTTTGCTTCTTGTAATGTGCCAAAAGAAGGCGAAGAAGAAAATATTCCAACAAGTAAACTTGAAGTGCTTACAAATTTGGGCGAAGATTCAACCAATATAATAAAAGACACAGTACATTCAAAACACTAAATATGATGAAATGGATTTGGTGCTTTAGTGTTGCAGCAATGGTGTCCTGCAATATTCGTAACGAAGAAGCCGTTGAGGCGCCACAGGGTATTATTGTTGATACGATCAGTAAAGCTGATAGTATTAAGATAAAACCAGACACTCTTCAACAAGTTGCAAAAGAAGAAAGCAAAATTATTGAAGAAGTAAATAGCAATTCAAGAAAAGCTAAAAAACAAAAACCACTTTTAATAGCAAGAGGTAGTGAGCCGGGTTGGTATGCCGAGTTTTTTGCAGATCATTTACGCATGTTAATTGATAATGGAACAGATAGTGTAATTGTAGAAAGAGATTTTTCGGGTATTAATACAGATCCGATGTACACTACTCCCGTTTCTAATACGGGTAGCCGAAACAATGGACGCATGGCTTTTACTGTTTCTATCAGTAATAAAAAATGTGTAGAAGCCAGTGGTGAAAAAAGAGAAAAGGAAATTACAATACTTTACAGAGGTAAACAATATAAGGGTTGTGCGACCGCTAATATGAACTAACATGAACATCCATAATGAACAATTATTAAGCAACGCAGATCAATTAATAAAAGATAACAAGATCGAAGAAGCTGTTGCTGTTTTAGAGAAGATCATACAGGAAGAACCAACTTTTGGAAAAGCGCATAATCATCTTGGTTTTATTTACGAAACCAAAATTAAAGATTATACAAAAGCAGAGTCACATTATAAGATCGCGTATCAAACCAGTCCTGAATATTGTGCTATTTATTATAACTACGCTATACTTCTTTCTAACTTAAAAAGATTTGATGAGCTAAAAGACCTGCTTACAAAAGCCGAAACCGTTGGTGGTATAAACCGTTCTACGATCAATAATGAATGGGCCATTTTGTATGAAGCAGAAGGGAATTTAGATAAAGCGATTGAACATTATAAGCTTGTTGCCGCATCTACATTTGATAATAAAACCCTCGAAATAGCCATTTCCAGTGTAGAACGCTGCAATCGCAAAAAGTCTTTTTTAAACGGCACAAATACAACAAGTATCAATCCTAACAGTTTCGGAGCTCCTCCAGGACTTTAATAGCAATAAAATAACCATTAAATAATTTTATTCCTCCTCTTATTTTTTTAACTTAGATGTCGTTATTTTAAGAACGATCTACTATGAGTCACTTTAATCGTACAAAAATTGTTGCAACCATGGGCCCTGCAACTGCTGATATTAATGTTCTGGAAGGAATGTTTAAAGAGGGTTTGGATATCTGCCGTATTAATTTTTCGCACGGCGATTACGATGCCGTTTTACATACAGTTAAAAATATACGCGAACTGAATAAGAAATTAAACCGTCACGTTGGTATCCTTGCCGATCTGCAAGGTCCGAAACTGCGTATTGGTGTAATGAAAGATAACAGCGCTACTCTTATCAATGGTAATTTAATTTCAATTACCACAAAAGAGTGTGAAGGCGATGCACATACGATCTACATTACCTATCCGCAATTTCCACAAGATGTAAAAATTGGCGAAACTGTTTTAATTGATGATGGAAAAATTCATTTAAAAGTAATTGATACTAACGGTAAAGATCTTGTACGTTGCGAAATTTTAGTTGGGGGCATTTTATCTTCTAAAAAAGGAGTGAATTTGCCGAATACAAAAATTTCTCTTCCTTGCTTAACTGTAAAAGATATTCGTGATCTTGAATTTGCATTAGAGCAGGATTTTGATTGGATAGGTTTATCGTTTGTAAGAAGTGTTACTGATATTGTTGAATTAAAAGATATTATTAAACACAAAGGCAAGCGCGCACGCGTAATTGCCAAAATAGAAAAGCCCGAAGCTATAAAGGAAATTGATAATATTATTGATGTTACCGATGGAATAATGGTGGCACGTGGAGATCTTGGCGTTGAATTACCAATGGAACAAGTGCCATTGTTGCAAAAAATGATCGTACAAAAGTGTGTGGAGATCGGTAAGCCCGTAATTATTGCTACACAAATGATGGAAAGTATGATCACCAGTTATACACCAACACGCGCTGAGGTAAACGACGTGGCAAATGCTGTAATGGATGGCGCTGATGCGGTGATGTTAAGTGCAGAAACGTCGGTAGGAAAATATCCTGTTAAGGTAATTGAAATGATGCGCCGTATTATTACACAGGTTGAAGAGTTAGATAGTATCTATTACAAAGAACATACACCAACCATAAAAACAATAACTTACATTACGGATAGTATTTGTTACAATGCATGCTCATTAGCACATCACGCAGGAGCGCAAGCGATCATTAGTATGACAAACAGTGGTTATACTGCTTTTAAATTATCAAGCCACCGCCCTAAAGCTCATATTTTTATTTTTACAGATAATCAATCCTTGCTTACTACTTTAAGTCTTGTATGGGGTATTCGTGGTTTTTATTATAATAAATACGAAAGTACAGATGATACTATTACAGATCTTAAAGATTTTGTAAAACAAAGAGGTTTTGTAAAAGACGATGATCTTGTTATCAATATTGCAAGTATGCCAATGAAAGAGAAGGGCAGAACAAACATGATGAAATTGAGTTATATTTCTTAATGTTCAATAAAAAGACTTCATTTTGAGTGTTAGGTTTCAAAAACAAACCTCATTTACTAAAGTAAACGCGTATTTATTTTTGTAAGGCAAGCCTAGAAACTAAAATCTTTTTATCAAACATTTTTTTGAAAAATGAGTTATAAAAATGTGGTTAAAGTCTCCTAATATAAATTGCACTCATGGTTTTTCTACCAGGAAAGGTGGAATTTCAAAAGCGCCTTTTGATTCTTTAAATTTGGGAGGTTCAGAAGATGAGTGCAAATACCGGTTAAATTGACCACCTTAAACCGATTCAAATTGACCAGTGAATTTGCTGGCGAAGATTTTAAGTTCATGAACTGTTTTGGTCTTTAAACAAATGTAATTAATTTTTAGTTTAAG
>JACDED010000197.1 GCA_013816615.1 Bacteroidota bacterium | reverse complement strand
ACTTAATAACTGAATTTGGTATAAATCTCGTTTCTTTAATTTGTTTACGCAGCTTACGCGCGAATAATTCAACAATATCAAAATGTTTTTGCTCATGGGCTAATACCTGGTCGTTGATCCAGCTTTTTTTCTTCCATGAACTTTCGTAAAAAAATACCGCTTCAATTTTTACGGTTGACGATTTATCGTTTATCTTGTTTGTAGATTTCCAGATGTCGTAACTGGTAGTTGCTGCCGCAAATCGCTTTTCAGGTTTGCCTTTAAAATCATCCCAGGTTAAAGGTTTTGTCTCGCTCCATAAAATGTGTTCTTTTTCCTGTGCTTTAAAGGAAGTGAAAATTAAAAATGAAATTAAAACTATAATTAAGCTACGCATGCTTTTAATTTTAATACAAGTTAAACAAAAAGAACACATTTTGTTTTGGAATAACATTTTTTAGATAAATTCCTTAAAAGCCTTCTATTGGGGATTTACTTCCTCCCCAAAAATCAATCTTTCGCGGAGTTTCTTTCCATCATTTGATTTAAATGGCAATGGCCTGTAACACTTCTGTAAATTAAATAACCGCCTATCAATGTTTTTAAACTTGCGGCAACAGGATGCCTTCCTATGCTATTAATGCCTGAAAGTAAAAATAAAGTACCGGTAATTAAGGATTGTGTACGCTCTAATTCTCCAACATTTACGCTAGTGTCTGATATGTCCAATTTTTCCATGATTCTGTTTTTATTAGAATTGACGCAAAAATTGTGCCTGAGTAAAACCGTAGTGTGTAAAAATAATTTGGGCGTATCCGCGAGGTTCGACCTTTGAATTTTTTTGTTTGCCTCACTCGCGGTCGGGCTGCTACAGGCTCTGCTTCGCTGCGGCTTTTGCCCTTCGGGACAAAAGAGCTAAACCTTTCGCATCCCTTACGCAATCTGCGTTCATCACGCTCATATCAGTCATGCTGACGAAGGAAGCATCTTGTTTTTTAGATTCCTCCTTTGTCGGGATGACAATAAATATTTATATCACAATATTCACGATCTTCTTTGGTACAATGATAATTTTCTTCGGTGTTTTACCTTCTAAGTATTTTTGTACTTCTTCACGACTCATTACTTCTTTTTCAATTTCTTCAACGCTTAACGTTGCGGGTAGTTCAATATTCAAACGCATTTTACCATTGAATGAAATAGGATAACTAAAACTATCATCCACTAAATATTCTTCGTTATGCATTGGGAAAGGAGCAAGGGCAATGCTTTCTTTATGTCCTAATAAACTCCAAAGCTCTTCTGTAATGTGCGGTGCATATGGCGACAAACAAATTAATAATGGCTCTAAGATTGCACGCTTATTACATTTTGCTTCTGTTAATTCATTCACGCAGATCATAAAATTACTTACCGATGTATTGAATGAAAAGCGCTCAATATCTTCTGTAATTTTTTTAATGGTTTTGTGTAATGTTTTTAATTCACCTTTTGTTGGTTCGCTGTCTGTTACATTAATTGCAATATCCTCCCCCGTCGCATTCGCGACACCCCCTCCAGCGGGGGACAGAAAGAACAAACGCCAAAGCTTTTTCAAAAAACCTGAAACACCGGTAATACCATTGGTATTCCAAGGCTTGCTTTGCTCTAACGGGCCTAAGAACATTTCATAAAGACGTAATGTATCTGCGCCAAATTTTTCGCCAATATCATCAGGAGAAACAACATTGTATTTTGATTTGGACATTTTTTCTACTTCGTAACCGCAAATGTATTTCCCATCATCTAAAATAAATTCTGCAGTTTTATATTCTTCTCTCCAATTTCTAAATTTCTCAATGTCTAAAATATCATTTTCAACTATATTTACATCAACATTTAGTGTTTGAATAGTTAATGCTGTAAGAGGGCCTTCTGCATCTTTATCTGGAAAATCAGGAATGTTTTCCTTAATTAAATTATATAGAGTATCGCGTTTAACATTATCTGCCTTAACGCCTTCTAATTTAAGATCTCCGAAAATTTTTGTAATAATATTTTTGCTTATGAAAACTTGCTTATCGTAATTGATTCTTTCTTCAACATTTGCTAACGGAATTATGGAAGCAAGTTTTATTCTATAGACGAAACTACTTCTTCCCTGTATCATCCCTTGATTGATCAGCTTCTGAGCAGGCTCTTCAATATTTATATAACCAAGGTCTTTTAAGAATTTTGTCCAGAAGCGTACATATAATAAATGGCCGGTAGCATGTTCGCTGCCACCAATATACAGGTCAACATTATTCCAGTAATTCATTAGTTTTTTTGATGCAAACTCAGAACCGTTATGCGCATCCATATAGCGTAAAAAATACCAGCTGCTTCCTGCCCAACCCGGCATGGTACTGAGTTCGTATTCGAATTCTCCACCTTCAGCAGGCCTGTATTTCCAGTCTTTAGCGCGTGCCAATGGTGGCTCACCGTCTTCGGTTGGTAAATATTTATCTACTTCCGGTAATACCAAAGGCAATTCGTTATCACTTAATGCGTAAGGAATATCATTCTTATAATAAATAGGAATTGGCTCACCCCAATAGCGCTGGCGGCCAAACACCGCATCGCGCAAACGAAAGTTAATTTTTTTACAGCCTATCTTTTTCTTTTCAATTTCTTCTATTGCTTTTTTAATAGCAGCTTTTACTTCCAGTCCATTTAAAAAATCAGAATTAATTAAAGTTCCCTCTTTTTCGCCCCAGGCATCTTTATCAAAATCGTGTTCTTTATTTGGCGTAATAACTTGTGGCAGATCTAAACCAAAATGT
This sequence comes from Bacteroidota bacterium, assembly GCA_013816615.1. Taxonomy (GTDB): domain Bacteria; phylum Bacteroidota; class Bacteroidia; order B-17B0; family Aurantibacillaceae; genus Aurantibacillus. Next base: position 2,707 of record JACDED010000197.1, on the reverse strand, counting down.
TTTGCAAATTTGTGATCGCGCTCGTCGTGCGCCGGTACCGCCATTACAGCGCCAGTTCCGTATCCCGCCAATACATAATCACCCACCCAGATCGGAATTTGTTTTCCGGTAAATGGATGTTCAACATAAGAACCGGTAAACACGCCGGATATTTTTGTAACGTCTGCTTGTCTTTCGCGTTCACTTCTGTTCTTAGAAACGTAAACATATTCTTCTACCACTGCTAATTGTTCTGCAGTAGTTACTTTATTTACAAGATCATGTTCAGGTGCAAGCGTAACAAACGAAACGCCAAATATAGTATCAGGGCGAGTAGTGAATACTTCTATCTCATTCAAATTTGTATTTACTTCAGGATGGCTTAATGATCCATGGATCTTGAATTTAACAGAAGTGCCTTCACTTCTTCCGATCCAATAACGTTGCGATTCTTTTAAGCTTTCTGTCCAGTCTAAAGTTTCCAAACCATCTAACAAACGCTGTGCATAAGCGGTGATGCGCATACTCCATTGTTTCATTAATTTACGCTCTACCGGATGTCCGCCGCGCTCACTCACACCATCTTTAACTTCATCGTTCGCTAATACGGTTCCTAATGCCGGACACCAGTTCACATACGCTTCACCTAAATATGCAATACGGTAATGCATTAAGGCATCTGATTTTTCTTTTTCAGAAAACGCTTTCCAGTCTGCCGCAGTAAATTGTTTTGTATAATCATCACAAACAGCATTTACGTTTGTATTTCCGTTTGCTTCAAATTCATTTATTAATGATGAAATATTTTCTGCCTTATCTGAATTTTTATTGTACCATGAATTAAATATTTGAATAAAGATCCACTGTGTCCATTTATAATATTCCGGATCGGATGTTCTTACTTCCCTGTCCCAATCAAAGCTAAAGCCGATCTTATCCATTTGCTCGCGGTAACGCGCAATGTTTTGTTCGGTTGTAATTTTTGGATGTTGTCCTGTTTGTATCGCATATTGTTCTGCAGGTAAGCCAAAACTATCGTAACCCATTGGGTGTAATACATTAAAACCTTTGTGGCGTTTGTAGCGCGCCATAATATCCGATGCAATATAGCCAAGCGGGTGGCCAACGTGTAAGCCGGCACCTGAGGGATACGGAAACATATCCAACACATAATATTTTGGTTTTATAGAAGAATCTTCTGCTTTAAATGTTTTATGAGTAGCCCAGTATTTTTGCCACTTTTTTTCTATCTCGGTAAAATTATATTCCATGTAATTTAAAAGGATTTATTTAACTTTAGTATTAAATAAATAGTAAACAAAGATACCATTTTAAGGGTTTTTGGCAATAGAGGAAGGGTTGAATAATTAAATATTTAGCTTTTCAATTCTAATTTCTATCCTCTTTTCGCGGTCATAAAAATCAAAAATTGCTATATAACCTACTTTGGCAGCTAAAACCGTATGTATTATGGGATTGCCGGTTCTTAAAATTTTATCATAATTAAAGGTCTGATCCTTATAGGTAAAGCTCCCTATATAGCATTTATTGTTTTCTATAACGTTATATACACTTGTGAAAGTCTTTTTATTAGGACTTAAAAAAGTTAAATAATAATCAAAATTATCTCTAATACTTGTGGCTTCAAGAGAACCACCGCTATATTTAGATACAATGTAAGTGTCGGTTTCTTTTTTAATTATATAAGCATCAACTAAAGAAAGATCTTTGGAGAATTCAAATGTTATTAGGTCATATAGAAAAATCGTATGGGTACTATCGTTGTTTCCGGACAGCTCAGTTACAGCAAACATTTTTCCGTCATCTGTTCTAAGTATCTTATGGAGATTTATGTTTTTATTTTTTAATTTTTTTGTTGGATCTTTTTTCTCAACCAAAGGCGTTACATCTTTCTTCCAAGATATAAAATTTTCTTTTTTTATACTGCCGGTTTCTGAATCAATTATTTTAATAAAAAAACCTTTGCTCCTGTTTTTATAGTTTAGCTCACCATCGAAATACTCGCCATAACAAAAAAATTCATTTGTATTTTCGTCATAATTAACACCTGTATAGGAAAAATAAGTATTTTCCTTATTTGTTTCTAAAGTATAAAGTTCTTTTCCTGTTTCGGCATTTAGGCATAAAATATAGTTTTTATAATGAGTTGAAAGTAATCCATGTCTAAACGAAATAGAAGTTACTGTGAATTTTTGGTTAGAAAATAGATGATTAGCACCTTCCCATACTTTTTTCCCTTTGCGGCCGGTTTCTTTTGTCCATAACACTTCACCCTCATTTGAAAAAGCTTCCAGTTGAATACGCATATCTTTTTGAATGCCGAACGCTTCACCGATTGTTGTTTTAATACCATATCTCAAAAAGCCTTTTTTATCTATGGAGCTTAAAAGTCCTAAATAATTATCTTTTTTTGATGTTGCAAACATTATTAAATATTGAATGTCAAGTTCGGTTAAATTATTAACCTGGTAGTTTGCGGAAGTTTCTCCTTTTTTGTCAAGTATCACATAGTCTATATATTTTGATCTAAGATTATAAAATGCAAAGCAAAATTTTTCTCCATTAAATACACCGTCTATTAATTGTTCATTCTTATCCCTGATACTAATTAGTGTTCTAAATTATACAATAAGTGATTGCGATTAGTTAATGATGTTAAATATGCTTTATTTTTATTTAAACGTTTAATTCCTATAACTGCGCTATC
>JACDED010000084.1 GCA_013816615.1 Bacteroidota bacterium | reverse complement strand
TGTAAGCTCCCCCAAAATTAGGACTATTTGTTAGTAGAAAAAAAACTAATAAATTAACCTAATCAAAAATGAAGAAAAAACGATTCAGTCCAGAACAAATTGCCTCAATGCTCAAAGAGTTTGATAACGGCAAATCAGCATTAGAAATAGTAAGAGATCATGGCGTTAGTAAAGCCGCGTTTTATAAATGGCGAGAACGTTATGGAGGAATGAATTGTGATGAGTTAAAGAAAATGAAATCCTTAGAAGAAGAAAATCGCCGGTTAAAGCATATGTATGCTGAATTGGCATTGGATTTAAAATTAGCAAAGGAGATTATCGAAAAAAAGCTTTAAAGCCTTACGTAAAAAAACAAATGGCTGCTGAAATAAGCAGCCAAGGTTTGTATAGCATCAGTAGGGCGTGCAAAATTTTGAACCTTGGTAAAGCAACAGTTTATTATAAAACAAAAAAAGATGATACTGTAGTTATGAATGAATTGCGTTTAAAGGCTGATTTACATCCACGTGAAGGGTTTTGGAAAGCTTATGGTAGAATAAGACTCGAAGGAAATATTTGGAATCATAAACGGGTGCATAGAATTTATAAGGCCATGAATTTAAATATTAGAAGAAAAGGCAAAAGACGTTTGCCTGCAAGAACTAAAGAAACATTGGTTGTTCCTCAAACAATCAATCATACTTGGTCAATTGATTTTATGCATGATGCTTTAATGAATGGAAGAAAGTTTAAAACCTTTAATGTGATTGATGATTATAATCGTGAAATACTTCATATCGAAATTGATTTTTCATTAAAGAGTAATTCTGTTGTGTGGGTATTAAACAGATTAATTAAAAAACATTCAAAACCTAAAACAATAAGAATGGATAATGGTCCTGAATTTATTGCTGGATTAACAGAAGAATGGAGTAAGATGCACAAGATCGATATTCACTTTATACAACCAGGAAAACCTACGCAAAATGCGTTTATAGAAAGATTTAACGGAACATACCGAAGGAATGTATTGGACGCCTATTTGTTCGAGGACTTAAATGAGGCAAGAGAAATAACAGAAACGTTTATGCATGATTACAATAATCATAGGCCGCATGATGGCCTTGGAGGATTATCACCAATAATGTTTAACCAAAAAAACCTTGCTTTGCAAGATTCTGCGCAGAATCTTGCAAAGCAAGGTTCAACCAATAATAATAAATTAATTAGTCCTTCCTTAAAAAGCCGCTTTTTTAAACTGGACAAAGAAGTAGCATAAAACCATATTTATAAGGCAGTTTAAAGAAGATGCTAATTTTCGTAGCATCTTCTTTAAGTTAAAGCCCGCCGCCGCGAGCACGCAATTCATAAAATCTCCAAGTTTACCTTTTAAGAAATTTCTTGCCATTCGATGTTGATACTTTAAATGACCAATTACAGGTTCAATGGAGGCTCTACGTCTGAACTTTAAGCGAACTTTTTGTTTTGCGTATCGTGAGGCTGTTTTCGCCAGTGGCTTTGGGATGCTGATTTTGCATTCTCCAACTTTAGTTTTACCTCGATAACCTCTGTCGCAAATTAATTCTTCGGGAAATTTATTGGTTGTGTAATTTATTTGCTGTAAAGTTTGTTCTATCGTATAAAGATCATTTGTGTTTTTCTCAAAAGTTGTAGCCCCTACAATAATACCAGTGCTTTTAGTCATTGCTATGGAAGCCTTACAACCAAATTCATAGGTTTTATTTTCTTTACCTTTTGCCATACAATAAACATCTGGTTCGTGTAACGAATAAATTTTATTGCTGTCTTGTTTCTGTTGGTTTAAGACTCTTGTAAACAAACTAAATTTCTCCGCATAGAAGTGGTTTTGTTCTTCATTCATCGCGGTTTTTAATTGCTTGATTAATTTGTAAGCAAAGCTTTTTAATTTTTTAAGGGCGTGCCTAGCTTGCTTTTTCTTTTTTGGGTGATGAGCAAACCTAAGTTTTAAGCGCATGGCTTTACTTAAGAATCTAAAACTTTGATGTAATTTAATTTTATTGTCTTTCTCTATTTTCCAGCATTGTTCGATAATAGCATAGTAAAGTTTAGCATCAGTAGGAAAAGTAATGTCTTTCTCCTGAACCGTTGTATCGCAGATGACTTGTGATTCTTCAAAAGCATCTTTTCCATGCATTTGAACGGTGAGTTTTAAAATGTATTCGCTACCTTCTTTACCAATGCGTTTTCTAAAGTGAACCAAATCACTGGGATCACATGGCCCGGTATCTTTAAAGTATTGTTCTCCACAAAAGTATTGCCAATAAGGATTTTGAATCCAAGAAGGAATTAGCTCCTCGTCCGCCACGCTAAACACACTCTTTAATAGTAATAGAGCAACCATGGTTCGAGTAGGTACACTTGGCCTGCCATTAGACGAATATAATGGGCCAAAATGAACTTCTACATCTGCCCAAGCAATTCTGTGAGTTAACTGAACTAAATCAATTTTCTCTGAAACAATATCTTTTAATGATATTTTAAAAAGATCTGATTGGGGGTTATGAATAATTTTCCCTTGCATTTTCCGCTAGTTTTTAAACACTTATAAAGAAAACCAACGGAAAAACAATATCAAATATCCTTAAGAACTCTTTATCAACAACACGTCGAGAGTTTTTAAGGAAGGACTAATTAAAAAGTCTACTTTTGTATAGTCTAATTAAGGGGAGCTTACAATAACAGTACCTTTGATTTAAGCCCATTGTTTGAACGTAAATATTCATACTCTTTTGAAAAGGAGATTTTTAAGTCGATCGGAAATATATTATTGTTACTGATTGTAGATGATTTATATAAATAGAAATACTCAGATCCTAATGAATCAAAATCTTTAAAACCTTGTCTTGATCCATTTTCAATAGAAATCCCTAAATAGTTTTCTGAATATATATCAGCTGTTTTTTCAGTCTGAAGTTTGTATGGTTCATTATCTGAACAGGAACAAATACCTGCAAAAATAAATAGTGTGATAATCAACGGCCTTGTCATAACATTTTAATCTTTAGTCTTGTGTCTTGAATCCTTTGTCATTAAAGTTTCAATTCCACAAACGGATCCCAATATAATTTTTTAAAATCAACAACTTTATCATCCTTTACTTTAATTTTTTCTTTCTCTAATAATTCCTGCATTTGATAAGGCGTTTCAAAATGATGTTTGCCTGTTAACAAACCATCTCTATTCACAACCCGGTGTGCCGGTACTTTTGGTTTTACGCGGTGCGCGCCATTCATGGCATAACCCACAACACGTGAGGATGATTTTGCGCCAAGGTAAGCAGCAATGGCCCCGTAACTGGTAACACGGCCTTTAGGTATCAGACGTACCACCTGGTAAACCATATTAAAAAAATCTTTATCCGCCATATTAAAATATTATTTAAACTTCTTATACATACGTCATTGCGAGCGATAGCGAAGCAATCTGATCACGGAAGAGATTGCTTCGTCGTACCTCCTCGCAATGACGAATCCGCATCTAACCGCTTTTATATTCTTATTCCAATTAAGCAAACATCGTCGATCTGTTCCAGGTCCCCACGCCAATCATTATGTGCTGTTTCTAATTCATTCTTCAAGGTGCTCATGCTTTGTGAAGCATGTTTCATTAATAATTCTTCCAAACGCTTGTACATGAATTTTTTGCCTTGTCTGAATAAATTGCCATCTACTTTTGCTGTTGGTCCACCAAACTGGTCGGCATATCCATCTGTAAACATCACTATCAGATCATTCTTTTTTAATTCCAGCTCTGTTGTTTTAAAAATATATTTGCGCATATCTACATCAGCACTTATGGGTTGTTTATCTGCTTTAATTACATTCAATACGCCATCGCGAATATGATAAATACTATTGTTGGCACCGCTGAATTTTAATTTCAAATTTTTACGGTCCACTTCAATTAAGCTCATATCCATTCCATCTTTTATTTGTTGAGACGAATCTTCTTTCTTAAAGAATTTAGGTAATTCAATATTTAAATAATCTAATATCTCCGATGGATTTTTGTGTTCCGCACTTTCATCTATTTTATTTAGTAATGAGTAAGCTACCAAACTCATAAAAGCCCCGGGCACGCCATGGCCGGTGCAATCGCAGCAAGCCATTAAAAAATTATTGCCAATATTTTTTCCTGCCCAGTAAAAATCGCCGCTAACTATATCTTTTGGTTTAAAAAATACAAAATGCTCACCTATCTTTTGGTTCAATTCATTTTCATTTGGTAAAATGCCTTCCTGTATACGTTTTGAATAATAAATACTATCTAAAATTTCTTTTTTCTGGTGCGAGATCTCCAATTTTTGCTCTTCCAGTAAAACATTTGCTCTACGCTTATCTCTGAATAATTTATAAAAGAAAAAGATGCCACCGATCAATAATAAAGAAAGAGAACTCACCAAAATTAAAAAAGCCTTGTTGCGTTTTAGTTGAAGTGATTTATTTATGTTATTTAATTTTTGGATCTCTAATTCTTTCTCAACCTTAAAATTTTTATAACTGTTTTCTATTTCACTTGATTTTTGCATTTTTTCAGAATTTACAAGACTATCAGAATATTGATAATATTTAATAATGCTTTTGTACGAATTTTCGTAATCGCCAATAGCTGTATAGCACTCGGTTAAAATTTTATAATTTTTGCGATATTCCTGGATCTCGCTTGGTAAAATAAGTTCAATATTCTTTTCAAGAAAAGGAATTGCCTTTTTGTAATCATTGATAAAAGAATAGTATTCTCCCGAAAAATAATTTAACGAGATCTGTTCCTGGCGGTCCTGGCTGGTTTTTTTAAAATACGTGTATACTGAGTCTAGTGTTTCTTTGGCTTTTTTTGGATCGTTCAGGCGCATATAACTTTCCATTTTATTTCCAAAAATGGAAGGCAAATAGTTATTTACTTTATGTTTTTTCGCGATCTTTTCGCAAATGGTAATATAGTAAAGCCCTAAAACAGGAACATTAATACTATTATAATCAACTCCTAAATTATTTGCAGAAGTAAATTGCTGAGAGAGGTCATTTAATTTAACAGCAATAGCATATGTTTTTCTGAAAAAATAAATTGCTTTTTTACTATTTCCCTGGTCTGAATTAATAATGCCGAGATAGTTATAGATCCTTGACTGGAGAAGCTCCATTTTCATTTCTTCGGCAATAGGTAGGCTCTTGTATAAAAAAGTTATCGCTTTATCGTATTGCGAAAAATCGTAATAAGTTGTTCCCATTATACAATATGCCCTTGCTAAAAGATCCCTGCGATCTTTTTCGATAGCATAATTCTGCAGGCTTTTGCACCAGGCTATTTTTTCACCCAGGTTATCAGTGTTTTCTGACGCGAAAGCCTCAATTCTATGGATTTTAACACTATCACTTAAATTTGAATTAAGAATAATAGTTGCGCTATCGTTTTGAGCAAAAACGGTGTAAGAACAAGTTATAAATAGAAAAAATAAATATTTAAAAGTAAAGCGGATGTTTAAAACTAAGGCTTTTACATTATTAAAACAACAAAAAAACATATCTTTGCAATCTTATGGAAAAAAGAGTAAGAGTTAGATTTGCGCCCAGTCCAACAGGCGGTTTGCACATGGGTGGTGTTCGTACCGCTTTATTTAATTATTTGTTTGCAAAAAAACATGGTGGCGATTTTATTTTGCGTATTGAAGATACAGATCAAACCCGTTTTGTAAAAGGGGCCGAAGAATATATTGTAGCGGCTTTAAAATGGTGTGGTATTGAACCGAATGAAGGCGTGGGCTTTGGAGATGGAAAACACGCGCCCTACCGCCAAAGCGAGCGTAAAGAGTTAGGTATCTATAAAAAGTATGCCGATAAATTAATTGAAAGCGGACATGCTTATTACGCATTTGATACTGAAGAAGAATTAAATGACATGCGTAAGCGTTTAGAAGCTGCTAAAGTTGTGGCGCCACAGTATAATTCTGTTACGCGTCAAAATATGCGCAACTCAATCACTTTAGGTGAAGATGAGGTGAAAAAATTATTAGCAGATGGTACAAAATATGTAGTGCGTTTAAAAGTACCGCGTAACGAAGAAATTCGTTTTAATGATATTATTCGTGGCTGGGTAACTGTTAATTCAACGCAAGTAGACGATAAAGTGCTTTTAAAAAGTGATGGTATGCCAACCTATCACCTGGCGCATATTGTGGATGATATTGAAATGGAAATTTCTCACGCTGTACGTGGTGAAGAGTGGTTGCCGAGTGCACCCGCACATATTTTAATTTACCGTTATTTAGGTTTAGAAAATGAAATGCCAAAGCTGGCCCATCTACCATTGATATTAAATCCTGATGGAAATGGAAAGATCAGTAAACGTGAAGCGCGTTTTCCGGTATTTCCTTTAAGCTGGCAGGATCCGCGTGAAACAGCACCTTATGTTGGTTATATGGAAAGTGGTTATTATCCTGAAGCTTTTGTAAATATTTTAGCGTTGTTAGGATGGAATCCCGGGACGAATGAAGAAATTTTTTCTGTTGTTGAATTAGCAGAATTATTTTCATTTGAACGTGTAAATAAAAGCGGCGCTAAATTTGATCCTGAAAAAGCAAAATGGTTCAATCAACAATATTTGCGTAAACAAACAGATGAGGATCTTGCAAAAGCATTTAAACCGCTTTTAAAAGAAAAGGGCTATGAGAAGGATGATGCCTTTATGATCGACTTTTGTAAACTGGTTAAAGAAAAAGTACAATTTGTGCATGAGTTTTGGGATCATGGTAAATATGTTTTTGAAGCACCAACTGCATATGATGAAAAAGTAATTACCAAAAAATGGAACGATCAGAATAAAGAATTATTTAAGCGCGTTTTAGAAACATTTAAAAATATTAATGACTGGAATGCAATAACCCTTCACGATACGTTTGAAGCCCTGGTAAAAGAAGCGGGTAAAATTGATATGCAATTATTGCGTGTGCTTACAACAGGTGTTGCAGGCGGGCCGCAGTTATTTGATATGCTTGCCTTAATTGGTAAAGATGAAGTTTTAAAACGCATGGAAACAGCTTTGAGTAAGCTTTAAAATTAATTTCAATAAAAAAAGTCTTTGATATTTTATCAGGGGCTTTTTGTTTAATACCAATAGGTGAAATTATTTTGCAATGAGCTTTCTTACAATAAGAATGGTAATTACAATGCAAATTAATGTGTAGGTTATAGTATACAAGGTGCTAGTGTTTGATGCCGGCGGGTTGTTACTTTCTTTCTTAATGACCTTAACTGGACTATTTGTAAAAATGTTAGTTTTAAGCGTGTCAATTTTTCCGGGCCAAAAAAAACTTAATGAACGATGATCTGTTGAAAGAATAAAATAATTTTTCATGCCTTTAATTTTTTACTGCAGTAAATGTAATTACCTGCTTAAAAATTAAATCCTATAAATTTTGATAAGGTGATCTTTGATTTTTAATTGGTTGCATTTAAAGAATAAGTGGAAAGATCAAAGCACTTTGAAGGGATTTACATCAGCCGAAATAATTTTATTAGCATCGGCATTTAGCCAATCGTGCAAAATATTTTTATAAATGCTCCTAAAGTCAATATGGTATTTAAGATCACCATCATCTAAATTGATAAGATCGGGAAGCTCATTAATAATGCCTTTTTTCTTTAAATTTTTTCCAAACAAAAAAACGTTACCTGCTGTACCGTGGTCAGTACCTGCACTTGCATTCTCTTCAACGCGTCTCCCAAATTCGCTAAATGTAAATATGCTTGTATCTTCCCATTTATCCAAACCTTTTAAATTTACAATAAAAGCAGACACGGCTTTTGCATATTGTTCCAGTAAATTATTTTGCTTATTAAGCTGCGCGGCATGCGTATCAAAACCACTCATGCTTACGTAATAAACTTTTGTAGAGATTCCGCTGGTAATAAAGCCGGCTATATCTTTAAGCTGTTTTCCTAATTCGGTATTTGGATATTCGAATGTATTACTAACTATTTTGTTTTTTTCGTAAATGTAATCAACACTCGAAGAAGTTTCTAAAAGTGTTTTATATAAATATCCCTGGTTGTCTTCATTTAACACATCACTTTTTGCAGCTTCGGCAATGTCATTAAAATAGGGCACTTTTAATTCTTTATGTAATTGATTAATATTTTTTATGGCAAGACCATTTAATTTTTTTCCTTTTAATGCTAGCGATAAATAATTATCTACTTCAATTCCTTCAAATGAATTTTTACATTCGTTATCCAAATATCTTCCCAACCAACCTGTATGTAAAAACTCGTTACTTTGGCTTGCTGTGTGCCATATATCCATGCTTCTAAAATGAGATCGGTCTGGATTTGGGTAACCAACATTGTTTACGATCGCCATTTCACCACTGTCATAAAATTGTTTTAATAAAGACAATGAATTATTAAAAGCAAGATCTTTTTCAAGTAAAATTAATTTACCTTCTTTTATACCAAGTTGTGGACGTTTTTTATAATATAGATCATTTTTATAAGGTACAATGGTATTTAGCCAATCGTTACCTCCCGAAAGCTGTATCACCACTAAGTTTTTTTTAGTGACTTCCGGATTTAAATTCCCTAATGGTTTTAAAAACCCGGGGATTAAAAAATAACCACTTGCTAATGAGCTTCTTTTTATAAAACCTCTTCTATCCATATTAAGCTAAATTATATTCAGGCAAGGAAACAATTTTCAGGATCATTTCTTTTACTCCTAAAGACTGGTCGCTCTTTATCTTTTCAATGATTTTTTGAGAAGGCATTTTTAATAAATACACTTTAAATAATTTATCAAGATCCAGGCCTTTATTCTCTTCTAATATAGTTGTCCAGTTTACAGATGTTTCCATTTTTTTATTTTCAAGGATCTCTTCTTTTTTCTGATCATCCGGATCATCTATCTTATCAGGAATATCAACCTGGCCGTTATTTAAGATCAATGATGGTAATTTCATTCTTAAAACCAACGTAGTACTATCTATATAATTTTTACCTCCGGGCCAGCCAGCTACATTTGGCGGATAAAACAACTGTTGACCTAAAACACGCTGTAAATTAAACAACACATTGTATTTATTATAGGTAATTGAAAATTGTCGCGATAATCCTACTAAATAATCTATTGGTGATTTTATATTGCAACCGATATTTTCCGCGTCGTAAAACCATTTACTAGTAAATATCTTTTTTATCAATGCGCCGGTATTATATTGGTTTTGGTAATAGAAATCAGCCAGTTGTTTTACGCGTTCTTCATTAATGGTTTCGTTAACATAGTATTTGTATATTTTTTTTGTAATGAAATAAGCCGTTTGTTTATTGCTTATGATCATATTGATCACGTCTTCACCACCAAAATTTCCTTTGCGGGTAAAGATCGTTTTCTCGCCATCATCATGTTGTTTTTCTTTAAACTCAAAACTACCGTCGTCTTTATTAAAGCTCCATCCGGTAAACGCCCGGGCTACCTCCTGTACATCCTGCTCGGTATAGTTGCCGCGGCCTAAAGTAAAGAGCTCCATTAATTCTCGCGCAAAATTTTCGTTGGGATGCGCTTTTTTATTTTGCTGATTATTTAAGTAAATAAGCATTGCCGGACTTTTACTTACTTCTACCAAAAGATCACGAAAGCTGCCGAAAGCAAATTTGCGATGAATGTTGTTTAACTCTTGCATTAAATACGGATGACGTACTCTACAGGCAAAATGATTGTGCCAGAATAAAGTTTGTTTTTCAAGCAATACGTTTTCAGTACTCAATAATTTTTTTATCCAGGAAATATTTAGTTGCTGTAATTTATCTTTAATTAATTTTTGGTACTCTTTTGGTGCCATACCACTTTCCATAGCGTCTTTTTTTAATAGAATATCTTCTTTGCCTATTTCTGTAAGATATATTCCGGTAGTAGAAGTAACAATTAAGCCGTTAATAATATCATTTAAGCTTTTAGCCGAAAGTAATTTTGCATTTGCGTAGGAGATGCTAAAACCAAGACGACTATAAATGTGAAATATTTGACTTATTGGAGTTGCCATAAGTGTAAGACGTTTATAAATGCTAAAAGTTTAATCAAATAAGATTAAATTCTCCAAAGAAAATAACGAGGGCACACAAAATAAAAAATACAAGGATGGTGTTGGCTATTTTTTGTTGCTTCAATCCATATAAAAAATCGCCAATAAAAAATGCAAGTGGAAAAGCATAAGTTAAAATAACGCTTGAGCTGTTGGCGCCGCCTGAGAAAAAGCCAAATGTTGAAAAGAACAAGAACCAAAATAAGATGGTTTTTGTACGCTGTTTTTTTACTGTATTGCCAAAACCATTTACAAAACTTTGAAAGATGGCAATGAGTAAAGTGATCACTAAAAAAGCCATTAAAGGCAAATAATATTCGCTAAAAGAAGGGGGTTTTAAGAATTGTAAGAATAAACTTGTCGATTTGAACAAATACCACTGACTAAAATCGCTTAGATACGCAATGCCTTCACAAAAAAGAATAGGGGCAACAAACCCAAGAATAGCAATGGCCCAATCGCGCCAGTAAAAAGGACGTAAAATTAAAAGCACAATAAAAAATAATGGGAAGCTTATAACACTTGAAATTGTAATGTATGCAGAGATACTTAGCCAAAAAGCAGCTTCAAACAAATGATTTAAAACGTTTTCCTCTCTGTAAGTATCCAATAATTTATAAATAGAATAAAGTACAAAAACATTTGTAAATACCTGTGGCGTTATTTGTTGAGGATTGATAGATACAATACTTAAAAGCAAATAAATAAATACCGGAAAATAATTTAGTTTTTCAGTTACTTCCTGCTTAACAGCAATTAAGCTTATTAAAAGTACACCAAGGCCTATGAATAAAAAGTTGAGAAGGATAATAACCAGGCGATTGGGTATTTTTTGAGAGAAATAATTATAAAAAAGATTAGGGTAATTGTTGAATTCCAGGCTTTTAGGCGCAAAATAGAGCAGAATTGCCGCGGCAACAAAAATTACCGATAAAAGCACTAAACTCCCCCTTATACCCTTATTTAAAAAGCCTGCAAACACAATTTTTTTATTTCTAAATTATTCCTATTTTTGTTCGGTAAACTTACAAATTAAAAAGATATGACAAGCTTAATGGTTACATGGACAGACATTTTTGAAGGAATTGGTACTTTCTCATACAAGATCTTTAAAGGAATGAAATATTTGGGTCACGTTCCAAACGTATTTATATCATTATTTGTTATTGGCATGTTAACGTATTGGACAATTTATCTTGTTAAATACAAAAACAGAGCAAAACAAAATGGTACTATCCAGTAAGTATAATTAAAAATAAATATTAACAATTTAAGCCTGCATTATAAATGCGGGCTTTTTTTATTCTGTTAATTTATATTAATCTGTTATTTTTAAAAAATTAAACATTTATATTGTCTACTTAAACTAAGCGTATGCGTTTATTATTTGTATTTCTTTTTGTTTCGGAAATTATTTTTTCGCAAAATATTATTCTTAAAAACGTAACGGTTATTCCTGTTAATCACGAAGTGGCCATTACCAGTTGTAATGTATACATCAGGGCAGGAAAGATCGAAAAGATCGAAGCCTATGGTACAAAGCAAATAATGAAAGGCTATACAATTATGGATTGTGCCGGTAAATTTTTGGTGCCGGGTCTTGTAGATATGCATGCGCATTTTCCGGGTAAAGGCGATCCAATACAATTACAGGAATATTTAAAACTCAACTTAGCCGCAGGTGTTACTACATTAAGAAGTATGCGCGGTAAGGCAACGGAATTGCCTTTAAGAGATAGCATCAACGCGGGGAAAAGAATAGCACCTGAAATTTTTGTGTCTTACGTTTTTCCTTCAAACGATTCCCTGCTTACAAAAGATAGTATTGAAAAAGTTGTTCTATATGCAAAAAGTAAAAAGTATGATTTTGTAAAATACCTTGGAGGCTTAAACGAAACCAATTTTGGCTACATGGCCGAGAGTTGTAAGCGCAATGAAATGGTATTAGCGGGTCATGCATATGGTAAAATGGGCTTAGAGAAAGCTATGGATGCGGGTTTTGCATCGGCTGAGCATTATCAACCCTTATTATCTTCTTACAAAAGAGACTCTTTAAATTTTAAAAATACTTTAGATAATATGAAAACAAAGGGCACTGCGTTTTGTCCAACATTATCATTTTATCATATTTATTCGTTTGAATTTCCTGAAAAGGTTTTAATGGAAAGGAACGGAATGAATTACGTTTCTGCCAAAGTAAGAACAGCATGGTTAAAAGAATATAATGAGGCCGTTAAGTCTACTAAAGAACAAATGAAAGATGATTTTAAAAATAAGTATTTGGATATGTATCAATCACAATTTGCAAAGTTCAATAAGATCTTTAAACAAGCTGTTGATGCAGGCGTACTTGTATTATTAAGTCCGGATGACGGGATCTTTAACGTGCCGGGTTTTGGTATGTATGAAGAAATGAAATTATATAAAGATGCAGGGTTAAGCAATTACCAGATATTAAAATGTGCTACCTATAACGCGGCTGTTTATTTTAAGCAACAAAATTTTTGCGGTAGTGTTGAGGTAGGTAAAAAAGCAAATCTACTTTTATTAAATGCCAATCCACTCGAAAATATTGATAACATTAAACAAGTGGAAGGCACTTTTTTAAATGGAAAGTATTATTCGCAACAAGAATTGCTTAAATGATTTTTTACAATTTATTAATTATCTCCGCAGCCTGCTCTAGAGTTTCATCTTTCTTCGCGAAGCAAAAACGCAGTACTTTATTATCGTACTTATTGGTATAAAATACTGAAAGCGGAATAGTAGCTAACTTCTTCTCTTTGGTTAAACGTATTGCAAAATCAGTATCTGCTTCCTGGCTAATATTGCTATAGCTCATTAGCTGAAAATACGTACCGCTTGTTTTTAAGGGTTGAAGCTTCGAGTTTTTTGTCAACTTTAAAAAAAGATCACGTTTGGCCTGGTAAAAATGTTTTAGCTCTGAGTAATTTTTGGGGTCAGATAAAAAATCAGCAAATGCTAATTGAAAAGGATGATTAACAGCAAATACCAAAAACTGGTGTACTTTTCTAAACTCGATCATTAATTCTTTTGGTGCGGCAACATAACCAATTTTCCAACCGGTTGTATGAACCGTTTTGCCGAAGGATGAAACAAGAATAGATTGCGCAGCTAGTGTTTTGTTTCTTGCAATGCTTTGATGCGGTTGCCCATCAAATGCCATATGCTCATACACTTCATCGCTTAAAACAATAATATTTTTTCCGGCAACTAATTTTTCTAATTCTAAAAGATCATTTGGACTTATAACTGCGCCACTTGGATTATGTGGTGAATTAATAATGATCATTTTTGTTTTAGAATTTATTTTTGAATGTACATCATTCCAATTAATTGAAAAATTAAGTGGATCTAATTGCGAGATAATTGCTTTTGCACCATGTAATTCTATTGCCGGAACATAACAATCGTAAGCAGGTTCAAAAACCATCACTTCATCACCCGCGTGAATAAAAGCGGCAATGGCTGTATAAATAGCTTGCGTAGCGCCGGAAGTTACAGTAATTTCTGTATCAGGATTATAGTTATACGCATAACAATCGCTTATTATTTTTGAGATACATTCGCGTAACTGAATAACACCGGGCATTGGCGCGTACTGATTAAAGCCAGCATTCATATACTTTTGCACCAGTTCTAACAATTTAGGATCGCAACCAAAATCAGGAAAGCCCTGCGAGAGGTTAATAGCGTTATGCTCTTTAGCAAGGCCGCTCATTACGGTAAAAATGGTAGTACCTACATTAGGTAATTTGGAAGATATCTGCATTGTGTTTTTTTGCTGGTTAAATATAGTTAAAGATAAAATAATCATTTAAAAAAAATCGTTCAATGAAAAAACAATCTATGATACATCATTCAAAATTCTGGGAAATGCATTTTATTCAAAATGCAACGAAGCAACGTATTGATTGGGAAATAAAGGCTGCGCTAACATCAGATGATAAAGAAGCCTTGCTCTATTCCATTAAAGCGTGGCAATTAGGCGAAACAAGTGAAGGGAAACATTTGCTGGCTGCTGCTACGCGTTATGCTAACAAAACTAACGATCATCATTATATTGAGCCGGTAAAATTATTTATTAAGGAAGAGCAAAAGCATGGTGCTAATCTTGGTAAGTACATTGATATGCTTGGAGAGCAAAGAACTAAAAAGGATTGGGGCGATACCTTATTCAGAAAGATCAGGTATTTTAATAAAAGTATGGAGCTTTGGACCATTACCGTAATAATTGTTGAAAGCGCGGCGCAGGTATTTTATGAAGCTTTGCAAAATGCGAGTGATTGTAAGTTATTAAAGTCAATTTGTAATGATATTTTGCTGGATGAATCACATCATATTAAATTTCAGAATGAACGCATGTATATTATTTTTAATAATAAGCGTTTTTACAATAAAGCTATTTCATTAGTGTTATATTCCTGCCTTTTTTTTGGCACAATTCACGCGGTTTGGTATGCCCATAAAAAGGCTTTCATTAAAGGCGGTGTAAATAAGAAGGAGTTTATGAGGAGAATGTATCATAAATTTTTTAAAAGCATGCAGTTTTTGCACGCAAACCACTCTGCTATTGATTTTAAGGAGCAAGAACAAGATCAAAGTTTGCTAAAAAAAGTAGCTTTTTAAGCGTTTATAAATAGAAAATAGTGCTTTGGTTTAGAAAAAAAGTGTATTTTTGCTACCCGTTCCAGAGATTATATCTCAAAACTTATTGGTCCTGTGGCCGAGTGGCTAGGCTCAGCTCTGCAAAAGCTGCTACAGCGGTTCGAATCCGCTCGGGACCTCCAAAAATCACTGAAAACCCCTATTATTAGGGGTTTTTTGTTTTAGGGGTGGCAGAATGGGTGGCGGCACTGCTTTTTTTTGGCATTTGTTTAGACCGTCAAAATTAATAGATCACTTTTCATTATTATTTTTCAAAATAAAATCAGATAATTTACCTCATTCAGTATATTCAATTCTAGAAAGTAACTTGGAAGGGAAAATTAAAAGTATTCAAGGACTAATTAGCCGAATTATTGATTTAGAGACCGCGTCTGGTGTGAAGATAGCTAAGGAGTTGCAAGATATTCGAACTAATAACATTTTTGAGATTAATCAGGCTAAAGAGAAGGATTTACATAAAGATGCTGTAATTCCTATTGACAAAATTTTATCAGATGTTACAACACATTTTTACTCCCAATCTAAATTTAAAATTAAAGATTTTAAAATGGTTGTAAATAACGAAAAAACTGTTGATATAATTATTAAGTTGTTTAAAGATGCAGTTTATGAATTTAATAAAACGAAAAACGTTTAGCGGAAAAGATGAACAAAATCATCGCCGATTCTCGTAGCCTCAAGTCCAATGCTGATCTAATGGATAATTCTATTACTCTATCTAATTTTTATAGTAGTTCTCAAAATTCTTCTGTAAAAAATTTATGTGATATAGAAGAAGGTTTCGGAAATAGTAACTTAAATAATGTGGCAGGTCTAATAAATAATTTTACTCCAGCTAATACAGTAGAAACTAATTATAAAAATTTCTATACAATTTATCTAAGAACAAAAGACAGTACCTACAACTCTATTGATAGCCTTAACCTTTATAACCTTGCAGAATCTTGTCCATATACTGCCGGGAGCGTGGTACATCAGGCAAGAGCTTTATATAATATTTTGTATACTACATATAAAGTGTTTTATGATAATTGCGGAGAAATTGCCATGCGCAAAATAAATACAGCTAAAAACAATATTCAGGTAATTCTAAAAACGCAACTATATCCAAACCCTAACAATGGCAATTTTACGATT
Source organism: Bacteroidota bacterium (assembly GCA_013816615.1). Lineage (GTDB taxonomy): Bacteria > Bacteroidota > Bacteroidia > B-17B0 > Aurantibacillaceae > Aurantibacillus. The sequence continues at coordinate 4,129 of JACDED010000084.1, read as the reverse complement.
CGTTTTGATAAAGTAATTGAAAAACAAAACGTAGAAATAAGTATCTTTGACATAAGCGGTAAGTTGCTATCTAAAGAGAATAGGTTAACCATAGGCAATGAATTGAACATAAGTAGCAGTTTACTTAATGGTGCTTACACAGTAAAAATTAAATTACCAGATGGTACTTACGATCTACATAAAATTATCATCACTAAATAAGCGCTTTATTATTTTTAAACAAAAGACAAGGACTATAACCTTGTCTTTTGCTTTTTGTTTTTTATCTTTAATAAATCTGGCTCAGGTAAATTATGTACAAAATCCTAGTTTTGAAATCTTGGATTCCTGCAATTATGCAAATTTCATTCATCCGCCGAGGTTTTGGGATACGCTCAGAGCCGGCGGGGGCGGCGGACCGGAGATTAACTCACCATGCAATACATTATTACCTATTTTACAAGTTCCGGTTAATGGCTTTCGGCCATCATTTCAGTTGCCAAAGAGTGGAACAAATTACTGTGTTTATACAAATTATATTTCTACACCATCAATTAATGAAGAAAGAGAATATATTCAAAATGAACTTCGCAGTAAATTAATAAGTGGTAAGTCATATTGTGTTAAATTGTATATCAGTTTAGTAAACGAAAGTAAGTTTGCAATTACGGAATTTGGGGCTTATTTAGATAATGGTAGTATTAGCACTCCACGTTATGGAACGAGTACTTTAACACCTCAGATTAAAAGCCCAGTTGGAGTCTTTTTAAATGATACTGTAAACTGGACAGAAATAAAAGGAATTTACATAGCTAACGGCTCAGAAAAATATTTAACTCTTGGAAATTTTAAGACCAACGCTACAACTAGTTTGGTTACAATGGCTGCACCTCCGCCGCCTTTCAGTATTCAAAGAAATGTAGCGGATTATTATGTTGATGATGTTTCTATTATTGAATTGGACTTAAAAGCATTTGCTGGAAGAGATACAGTTTTGTGCTCAGGCGATAGTGTTTTTATAGGCAGACCTCTTGAAACTGGTTTAGAATGTGTTTGGTTCAATAACTCTACCCAAATTGCTACTGGCGGTGGTTTGTATGTCAAACCTGTTACGTCTCAAAATTATATTGTTGATCAGGATGTTTGTGGCATAATTACAAAAGATACAGTATTTGTTCAAGTTAAACCGAAATTTGCGGGAGCACCTCAAATACAGAGTTCTTCTTTAGTGTTATGTCCAAATGACACAGCAAATCTTATCGTAATAAATATACCTACAACAGGAACAAGTTATAACTGGCAAAGTAATTTGTCATTAAATAGCTATACAAATATTTCTACTCAGGCAAAAATGAGCAATACAGTTATTTCAGCGGGGTTTTATGATATTAGTGTTTCAATAACTAATAACGGTTCAGGATCATTTTGCCCATTTAATAATAGAGATACACTAAAAATTGAAGTAAGTGACACTTGCTTTAAAGAACTAATTGTTCCAAATATTTTTACACCAAATAGCGACAAGGTCAATGATGTATGGCGTTTTAAAATGCCAGTCGGAATCACACTGAATTCTGTTTACGTGTATAACAGATGGGGCGCATTAATATACAGTATGAATGAAGACCTTTTGAAAGGTGATTCTAAGATAAATACAATTAATTGGGATGGTCATACAACAAGCGGTGAAGTATGTGGAGACGGAGTTTATTTTTATGTCATTAAATATAAAAACAAGGAAAACGAGATAAAAATTATATACGGTAATGTTAGTTTAATTAGGTAGTTTGAAATGAAATAAATAACTTTAATAACATGAAAACATTATTGGCATTGGTTTTTTTTATTTTCACTATAACTTTAAAGAGTCAATGTGCGCCCAGTACTTTTCCCACTGATATATATTATCCAAATTCAAGCAGTACTCCAACAAATGTATCCGGACCTGAATATTTATGTGGCCCAAATACAATTGTTTACGATACAGTAGAAATTGGATGTCGTTTTGTATATGTAAATCCTTTTTGTACTTTATATTTTAAACCTACATTGTCTTGCGCTGCTGCCAGTTATATATGGTTAAAAAGTAACAGTACTTTAAATTTAGCTCAGGGATCTGGTCCTACTTTTGTATTTTATGAATCTGGAGCAATAATAAATAATCCTTTTGCAGTCACAATATCTTCACAAACTTGTACATCAATTACTTTTCCCACGATAAATTGTTCTCCGACTAGCTTGATTAAAGAAGATTTTAAAATTTGGATGCAAATTTATCCTAATCCTGCAAGTGAAATTCTTAACGTTAATTTAAGTACAGCAGAGAACAACTCCCGAATCGAAATATTAAATTGTTATGGACAAGCCGTCGTAAAAGAGAATATTGTCGGATATAATATTAGAATCCCGGTTAATAATATGCCAAACGGCATTTATACTTTAAACCTAATCAGTTTAAGTAGTAGAACTAGTAAAAGGTTTGTGGTTTCAAAATAGATACAAATTTGCCATTTGAATAGCTATCCAGCCTGTAAATTGTATTTTTTTTAAGCGTAAATAGAGGGTGCTACAAGCAAAGGTTTATACAGTAACAAATAACTGCTTGATTAACTCCGCATGTCTACGTTTAATAAAGGCTTCATTTATTGCAAATTGCTGCAAGTTTATACAGTAACTACATTAATCACAAAACCTCGCAGACATTAGCGTAAAACCGTTTAAAGAGAATTAATTTTTTTGTATCTTTGGCTATGGAACCAGAATCTCGACATCAATGCTTTATTTATGAAGGCTCTCCCTCCCAAAAACTTCCTGTATTAGCTGCAATCATTAAGCATAAGTTAGATGAAGGCTATCGTTGCTTGTATCTTAACAGCGCCCCAATGGTAGCTGGCATGGGCTCTACTCTTGCGGCTTTGGGTGTTGATCTTGCATCTGAGATAGCAACTTCCCGACTGATCTTATCTTCCGAGCCAGTATCGTCAGGTGGGGATTTTAATAGCAAGGAGATGTTGGGCAAACTTGAAGATTCTCTGAATCAGGCTATAAGTGATGGTTATAAAGGATTGTGGGCCTCTGGTGATATGACGTGGGAATTCGGATCGGGAAAAGATTTTTCCAAATTGCTAGAATACGAATTGGGTCTTGAAGAAATATTTATTAGGAGAAAAGAGTTGTGTGGTGTCTGTCAGTATCACCAGGATACTTTGCCGCAGGATGTTATGCGGCAGAGTCTGCTAGTACATTCCAGCATCGTTATAAGCGACACGCTTACACGTATAAATCCTAATTATTTGAAATCCACATGGCCTGCCGATTTAAATACAAGTCATGCACTGGATGAAATGTTAGCCTCACTCTGCGGAAATATCAAGTGAAGGTGAGCGACCTTTATGTTTTTATTTTTAAATTGCACCTACATAGTTCTCGCGTAAGTTTTTCTTTTCCCATAAACATAGTTTTTTTATTGTCCGATGGAAGTAGAGATTTTGGCCTTTTTAGAAGTCAAAAACCCTGGGCTCCGTTCAATTGAAAATGGTCGTATAAATCAGCCAGTTTTCGCATGTCTGCTAGTAATTCGTTCGAAATCTGTATGCACAGGACTTTAACTAAAACAAAAAACCACCCATAAGGTTGGCTTTTTGAGGTTACGCAAATTTATTTTACACAATTTTAAGATCGAAAAAACGGATTTAGTGTGCCGCGGTGCAAACGCATCGCGCATTGCCGTAATGCGAAAACCCCGTTCGGCTTTACTCTTATAACTACTTGAACCGTCTGACGGTTGTTTTATTTTTTTAAAATTTTAATTGCTTTTAATCTTTGCCGTTTGCATATCCTTATGGTGCGCAAGCTATCAAACATAAAAACGTTACAGCATAACGGTTGATGCCTTGACATTGAAAAACACAATCGGTAATCACATCAGCATAATAAACAAATGCATAGGTTACAAATATGCTCTAATAAATAGTGAGCATATCAAACGTTCTCCACGCGCAAAATTCTAATAAAAAAATATAATCGAAGTTATAAGGGCATTAAATTATGTATAATATTTTGAGTCCGCTGCAAGCAATGAACAGTGGGATTTCAACACTATATTGTCTGAAACTATTGATATCATTGGTTTTTATTATGTGAGTTGCTT
>JACDED010000083.1 GCA_013816615.1 Bacteroidota bacterium | reverse complement strand
TAGGACTAAAACGACAAAATACTGTCTATGATTTTAAAATTTTTGTCGCGAAACAAAATCAAAAAAAACTTATCGGAGTTTTGCAGCGCTCTCGTAATGCTATTACCCCCGTTAAGTGAGGTTGTAAGTGATGAGCCAAGGTTCACCAAATCACTAGCACCGTCAAATTTAATTGCAGCGCCGGCTTGAGAGAAAGTTTTTAGATTTCCAAACATTAAAAGGACAAGAAAAAATTTAATGGTCTTCTTAAATTTAGTTTTTTGTTTTGTAAATTGTTTTTTCATTTTTCTTATTTATTTTCAAATTAAAATATAAAAAATTACACTATTAAAAAAAGTTCGGCAACAGACAATTTACTTTAGGAATGGATAAAAAAAGTCCGAACTATAGTCCGGACTCTTAAAAAATAATATATATAAAGTGGGTATTATTCTTTCACAAATTTATGTGTGCTTACTACATTGCTATTGTTTATTAGTTGAATAAAGTAAATCCCGCCTGGTAAATCGTGAATATTAATTGGCATATGTTTAGTATTAACTTTTTCATTCATCACAATTTGCCCTAACGTAGTAGTTACAATAACGCTGGCGTTTTCCTCTATGTTTTCCACATCAACATATATAATAGAATGAGCAGGATTAGGGTACACCTTAATTAAATGATCAGAATTATTATTAGATTTATTTATGCCAGTGCATAACTGAACATTAACTGTAATTTCTGTTCTTGAAAAACTTGTGGTACAACTGTTTGCTTCTGCGTAGTAAGAGTAGGTGCCAGTAGCTAAAACCGGAGTTGCAAATAATGTGCCTGTTCCAATAACGTTAGTTGAAGTTGCTGTGGCAAACCAGTTAATTGTGTTAGTGCCACTGTTTGCACTAAGGCTTGTTGAACTTCCTGCGCAAATAGTTTGGCTAGCAGGTGGTGTGGTGTTTGTTGGGTCGGGCGGAGTAATACACGAAACATACTTTGTAATAAAAGCGTCTGTTCCGCCTATAGAAGTTAATGGCACGTTAGCTGCTGAAGGATCGAAATCTACTGTATTACTGAACCAACCTGTTGCATACAAGCCACCATTTCCATCTACATTAATACCATAAACACCGTCATTAAGAGTGCTTCCAAATTTAAATGCCCAGGTAAAATTACCAATAACGTTTAGCTTTACTATAAAACAATCATTAGTACCAGCCGAAGTCATTGTGAATGTACCCGGCCCCGGATCAAAATCGGGAGTGTTTTGAAAAGTTCCCGATACATATATATCACTTATGGTTGTTTTAATACTATAGCTATAATCTGGTCCGGTTCCTCCTATTTGTTTGGCCATTAAAAAATTACCATTACCACCGTCTAATTTTGAAATAAACACATCATAATTTCCTGCAGATGTTAGCGTATAAGTGGCTACACCCGGATCGAAGTCTATAGTTGAAAAGAACTCGCCACAAGTTAATACAGCCCCAGAATTATCAATAGATATTGAGCGTCCTTGTTCAGTGCCAATTCCGCCCCAGCTTTTTGCCCAACTAAAAAAACCGCCTGGATCTAATCGTAAAACAAAAGCATCCCAAGAGCCACCTGAAGTTAAAGTTGTAGTTCCAACACCCGGATCGAAATCTGCAGTATTTTGAAAGGTGCCCGTTAGAAATAATGTTCCGCTTGCATAGGTTGCTATAGAATTACCGTAATCGGAGCCTGTTCCCCCAATACTTTTGATCATCACAAAATTGCCATTATTATCCAGTTGAGAAATAAAAATATCATCTAAGCCATTAGAAGTAACTGTAGCTGTTCCTACTCCGGGATCAAAATCAGCTGTGCCACGAAAGCTACCTGTTGTAACTACATTTCCTATAAAGTCAATTGCTATTCCTACCGCGCCATCAAAATCTGTACCGCCCATAGTTTTTGCCCATACATAATTTCCGGTAGAGTCGAGCTTTAATATAAATACATCTGTTTGACCAGCTGAGAAAGCGTTATTGAGAGTTGGTCCCGGATCCATGTCGCAAGTACCATTAAAATTTCCAGATACAAACACATTGCCGGTGTTATCAAGAGCAATTCCCCAACTGTTATCATTTCCGGTACCGCCAATTTTTTTTGCCCAAACAAAATTTCCGGCAGCGTCTACTTTAGAAATATAAACATCAAACGCACCCGCACTACTTAAATTAAAAATTGCTGCGCTAGGATCAAAGTCTACGGTTCCCGAAAAAACACCAGTACTATAAACATTACCCGTAGCATCAGTAACAACAGATCTTCCTTCGTCTCCACCGCTTCCGCCAAATGGTTTAGCCCAATTATAGTTTGGCAATTGAGCATAAATTGTGCTAGTAAAAATTCCTAGTGATAGTAATAATTTTTTCATACAAATTTAGTTTATACAAACATATCGCTTAAAAAGCTTAGCTTATTTTATTCTTCAGCAACAGACAATCGGTTTTAGGAATGGATAAAAAAGAACCCATTTCTTTTATTCTGAGAAATTGAAAAATTAATTTTTTATCATCTTAGTAATTTTTGCATGACCCTCAACAGTTGTTCTTATAAAATAAAGTCCGGGAATTTCGTTCTCTAAATTAATAGTATGTTCTCCGTAATTTAAATTTTCATAATAAATTTGGCGGCCCAAAACATCTGTAATTGATATATTCGAATCGTGACTCAATGAAATTATAAAATTGCCATTGTTTGGATTTGGATAAACATTAATTTCTGAATATTGCTCTGCGGTATTATTTCGAATATCTGTACAAATGCTTACGGTTACACTGCTTGTAGCAATTCCTACACAACCGAGCGAATTAGTTCCGGTTACTGAATACATTGTAGTTACTGTTGGCGTAACTATATAATTACCTCCGGTAACAGTAAAACTAATTACATTACCACCGGGTGTTATCGTAAATGATTGTCCAACACAAATGCTTCCGCTATTTGCAGTAACAGTTGGAATTGTATTGAGTAAAACACTTGCAGTATTTGTACCGCTGTTAGCTGTTGCAAGATCCATTTTACCATCATTATTAAAATCAGCAGATGTTAATGTCCATGGAGTTGCTCCTACAGTATAACTAACTCCTGCAACAAATGTACCGGTACCTGATCCCATAAAAATAGAAACATCATTAGTAGAAGTTTTTGCTAAAGCCAGATCTGCTTTGCCATCGTTATTAAAGTCTTTTGAAATAATTGATTTCGGTCCGCCTGAATTTGCAGATGGAATATTAACAGCAGGAGAAAAAGTTCCGGTGGTAGATCCTAAAAAAATAGAAATTCCACCGCCTGCTCCACTAACAGCTGCAGCAATATCCGTTTTTCCATCGTTATTAAAATCTCCTGAAGTTAAGCCAAGGGGTTGAGCACCAACAACACCATAACTTACAGCTGGAGAAAAAGTTCCCGTACCGGAGCCCATGTAAACATGCATATTATTTGATGTTACTGAAACTATTGCCAGATCAACATTTGCATCGGCGTTAAAAAATCCTGAAATAATTCCTTGCGGAGCTGAACCGCCCGGGTAATTTACAACAGGTGCAAAAGTACCAGTTGCCGAACCTAATAAAATAGATATGTTATTAGAACTTTGATTAGCAACTGCAATATCTGAATTACCATCACCATTAAAATCGGCCGAACAAACCGAACGTGGAAAAGTGCCAACGGCGTAGTTAATGGCCGTAGAAAAAGTTCCGTTACCTGAACCCATTAAGATAGAAATATTATTAGAATTAAAATTTCCAACTACTAAATCAATATTGCTATCGCCGTTAATATAAGCAAATGTGATAGAGGCAGGACTTGTGCCAACTGCAAAATTAGTTGGAGTACCGAATGTACCGGTTGCCGAACCTAATAAAACAGATACATTATTAGCGCCACCGTTTGCTACTGCAAGATCTTTATTTCCATCTCCGTTAAAATCGGCAGACACAACAGCCATTACTGTTGGAGCTGTGGTATAATCCACTCTTGCGCTAAAACAAGGTGGCGTTTGTGCGTTTGTAGCAGATACCAAAAATAAATTAATAATTAATAGTAAAGTTTTTTTCATGATATAGTTTTTAATTGAAACGAAACTATATATAAAAAATATTTAATTTTTTAGTTGTTCAGCAACAGACAATTAAGTTCAGGAATAGATGAAGCTTAAGAAGAAATAGATCCTTCAAACTCTGCTTTTTTATATTTAGATAGCTTGGTTGTTAAACCATTTGTGAGCTGAATAGTAAGATTTGATTTGGAATAATGTTTTATACATTCTTTATTTACCAACCAGGATTTATGAACTCTAAAAAATTTTGGTAAGCTTTGTAATACCGTTTCAAAATGCTTTAAATTTTTACTCGCTACAATTTGTTTGTCGCCGGTATAAATAATACAATACGATTCCTGCGCTTCAATGGCAATAATTTTTTCGATAGCTATTATATGTTGCTCACCTTTATCGCTTATTACAATATTTTTAAGCTGCTTACTTTCTAAAGTATTACTTAATAAACTTAAGCGCTGTGATTGTTGCTGGATGTTACGCTGTTGTATAACTCTTGTAACAGCAAGTTTTAAGCGTTCAATATCAATAGGCTTTAGTAAATAATCAATAGCCGCAATTTCAAATGCGCGAATGGCATATTGATCATAAGCTGTTACAAAAATAATTTCGAAATTTATTTCTTTAAAAAAATTTACTATTTCATAGCCGGCGTAATTGGGCATTTCAATATCTAAAAAAACCAGTTCGGGTTTTTCTTTATTGATCACCTCAACGGCTTTTGTTACATTTTCGCATTTAGCAATAAGCTCAACCTCCGGGCAAAAACGCAGTAAAAGATTTTGAAGCACATCTCTTGCGCCTTCCTCATCATCTACTAATATTGCCCTTAACTTATTCATTTTTGTAAACTTAATCTTCTCTTTAAACTAATTAGTTATTAATTCAGCAATCATATCATTTATTTTAGCAATGGCTCAAAATTTACGTTTTATAGGCATGCTTAAAATTACTTTTGTGCCAACAGCTTCATTATTCTCATACAGATCTTCATATATGTAGCCAAAATTTCCTTCAAACACATTACTAAGGATCTCAAAACGTTTATGAATTGCTTTGCCTGAAAAAGATTCGTGTTCGGAACGTTGGCGTAGTTTAATGGCTTTTGCTTTTTCACGGCCTATGCCATTATCTTCGATAATACATATTAGTGTCTCTTTAAGCTCAAAAGTTATTTTCAAATTCTTTGACCCTTCTTTGTGAAGCAAACCATGTATTAGCGAGTTTTCGATAAAGGGCTGTATCAAAAGAGGTGGAAGCATAATATCTTCAATGCTCTTAATATCGATAACGTAATTTAATTCCTTTTTAAATCTTAGTTTTTCAAGCGATAAATATAACTCCAACAATTTAATTTCCTGGTCAAAATCAATAAAATCTTTTTCAGAATAATTTAATGTTCGCCGCACAAGATTTGAAAACGTGGTGATGTAAGAATAAGAATGTTCTACATCGCCTTTTAAAACAAGATCCTGAATAGAGTTGAGCGCGTTAAATATAAAATGAGGATTCATTTGTGATTGAATGGCAATAAGTTTGGAAGCATTTAACTCGTTGATCTGATCTGATTTTTTACGCTGCACGTTTAATTGCCAGCTATAAATATATAACACCAATACTACAAATAATGAAACAATGCAAATAATAAACCACCAGCGATTATAAAATGGTTCAGAAATGCTAAAGGAATAAGCTATTGGTTTACTAAAGTTATTTTGCTCCTCTAACTTAACTATAAAAGTATAACTGCCAGGCGCAAGCGCATTATAAATAATTTGATTAGAAGTATAATTATTAATGTTCCATTTGGTATCGTAGCCAACAAGTTTATAATAGTAATGAATGGTTTCGCGGTTACGCAATGTTGGAGCTGAAAGCGTGAATTGTATCTTCCGCTCATCACTATTGAACTGCTCTTTTTTTGTTAAACTAATTATTTGATCATTTACATAAATTTCATTTAATCGTACAACAAAGCCCAGCAGGTTATCTTGCTTATAGCTTAGATCCAGTTGCTGTACGCCCCCCGAATGACTAACCCAAAGTTGATCCTTTTGAAAAACAAAATCAATTACCCGGTGTGATGAAAAACCAAAGGCTGGCTGAAGCGATTCTAAAAGCTTACCTTCCATGTTAAACTGAAAAAAACCATTAGATGACCTTCCAATAATATTATTTTTATAAATGCTCATTTTACTTAGAGTTCCTAAGTTTCCAAAAACCATTGGTAAAATAACACGTGTTACATTATTGTCTTCAATAGTTAAAACGCCCTCCTTAGAAGTGGTAACATATAACCTGCCTTTATTAAAATATAAATACTTTGAGAAAACATCTTCGCTTTTATAGTTTATCTTTTTAATAACTCCAAAATTATTTATTGAAAGCAACCCATTTGCAGTTGCGGCATATAAAATTTGTTTTTTCGGATCATACTCTAAAGAATAGATCCTCACATTCAAATCTTTTAACCACTCTGTCTTAAATTTATTATTTTCTAAAATACATTTTATAATGCCGTTGTTTGTTCCGAGATAGAATTGATCTTCGGAAATAAATGCCGCGTCCTTTAATGAGGATTCCGCTACATTTAGTATTTGTTTTGTTTGTTTATCGTAGGCGCGAATAAGCCCGTCATCAAATATTATTAAATTGCTTTTTGAGTCACCATAAATTCCTTCTATTGGCCTTTTGCCGTTTTTATTTATAATGGCAAATTTTTCGTTTGCGTAATTCATCAGGTTGCCTTTTGTTGAGCCCAGGACAAGGCCAAGGCTTTCATCGGCATACAAAGAGGTAATGGGATCGTCACGAAAAGAATGAATAACATCAGGAATTTTTAGATCGCACACAACTAAAACACCTTTATCAAACGTGCTTAAAAGAGTATTGCCTTCGTTATCACGATATACATCTGATATAAAATAATCTTTATAATAAATTGTAGTATCCGATAATGCTATTGTGTCTTTAATAATTGTAGTTCCTGCTAAAGAACCTGCTATCCATAATTCATTCCCGGTTTCATATATGCGTACCGATGCGGTTCTTTCAAAAATTATATTCTTCGGTAGAGTCGTTAATTCAAAACTAAAAGGATCGTACTTAAAAGTTAGTTTACTCTTTAGATCAATAGCATAGGTTAAATTTTTTATTGAAAAGAATTTTAAAATGCCCCTATTTTGCCATTCGTTGTTTAAAAACTTTAGTTTATGTTCTAAAAATACTCCTTTTGAATACGATAATATAAAATCGCTGCTGCTGATATGAAAAAGAACCTGGCCATTTTTTGCTTTATATCCTGGTCCTAAATATTTTTTATCTATATCGTATGATGCTGTTTTTGTTCCTTTTTTATTTAATACAATAATTTTTTTAGCGCCTATAACCAGATTATTATCATCAGCAATCGCCAAACTTATATCTGCGCTTATCTCTTCTTTGTTTAATTCATAAAAAAGGCTGCATTCGTTTTCTTTTATCTGAAAAACCTGGTTATTTAAATTGTGGCAATAAATGGTTCCTTCATCATTTATTACAAAATTAAACATGGAGTTGCTCTTGGCTTTATCACACTCAATTTTTTGGTATGTATAAAAATCATACTTATAAATGCCTTCGTTTGTTGCAAACCAATAATTCTGTTCTTTATCCTGTATTACATTATATACCTGAACACCTCTAAACTGATCTTCACCAAGAATAAAATAAGCGGGCTGTTGTGCAAATATGCTTCCGAAAAAAAAGAAATAAAATACTGTTCCAATTACTTTTAGCAATTGAGCTGTTGGTATTACAAATTTTATTCGTTTAAATTTTCTGATGATAGTAAGTCAATATATAGATAAAAGTACAAATTTGTTTGTACTCAATAAAAAAGCCTCTTTTCAGAGGCTTTAAGAATTTTTGATACTGGGGTGAGCCTAAACTACGATCTCATCGCCATCTTTATTAAAGAATTTAAATTCCATAAAGCCCTGGCTGGCCATGCTTTGCACCTTTACCCATTGTTTGTGTTCAAAGTACCAGTTCCATTGTTTGCTTTTAAACCATTTGCCTTTTTTAATAAAGGCTTCGATGTATGGATGAACATTTAAAGTAATATTTTTTTGATTTTGCTCTTTAATAATAAAGCGCAACGTGTTCTCGATCTGGTCAACAAATAAAATACTTGGTTGTACTTTACCTGTACCGCCGCAGCTTGGGCAGGTTTCTAAAACCTCAACATTAACTTCGGGGCGCAAACGCTGACGAGTAATTTGTATTAAACCAAATTTGCTTGGAGGTAAAATGTTGTGCTTTGCACGATCACTTTTCATTTCCTCTTTTAATTTGTCATAAAGCAGCTTACGGTTATCGGCATTGTGCATGTCGATAAAATCAACTACAATAATGCCGCCCATATCACGTAAACGTAACTGGCGTGCAACTTCAACAGCCGATTCTAAATTTACTTCTAATGCATTTTCTTCCTGGCTGCTATCACTTTTTGCACGGTTACCACTGTTCACATCAAACACGTGTAAAGCTTCGGTGTGTTCAACAACTAAATAAGCGCCGCTTTTCATGTGAACGGTTTTACCGAATAAACTTTTTATTTGTTTTTCAATTCCGTAAGCATCAAAAATTGGTAGCTTGCCATTGTAGTGTTTTAAAATATCTAATTTATCAGGCGAGATAGTTTTTATGTAAACTTTTAGGTCTTCAAAAACTTTTGCATCATTAACATGAATGGCGTTAAATGAGGCATTTAAAAAATCGCGAAGGATCGAGTTAGTTCTGTCAACCTCACCTAATACGCGTAATGGCGGTTGCCCGTCCTTAAGCATATTATAACAATCATCCCAACGTTTTACAAGATCGTTAAGATCGCCTTCAAGATCGGCAACCGGTTTATTTTCGGCAACAGTGCGCACAATAACTCCAAAATTCTTTGGCTTTATAGTTTGCATCAGATCTTTTAAACGTCTCTTCTCATCAAAATTGCGAATTTTTGAAGAAACAGAAATTTTATCAGAGAATGGAATAAGAACAAGGTAACGGCCCGCTAAACTAATTTCGGTTGTAATTCTTGGTCCTTTTGCACTAATGGGTTCTTTAGCAACCTGCACCAAAACATTTTGGCCTGATTTTATAACCTCATTAATTTTTCCGTCTTTTTTAATTTCAGCTTCATTTTTAAAATACATCAGGTTGCTAACGTTTTGTTTGCCGCTCTGTGTTTGGTTAACGTATTTTATAAGTGAATTGGCCTGTGGCCCCAGGTCGAGGTAATGCAAAAATGCATCTTTTTCATATCCTACATCCACAAAAGCAGCATTGAGGCCTGTCATAACCTTTTTTGCTTTGCCTAAGTAAATATCGCCTACCGAAAATTTTGAGTTATTTTTTTCGCGGTGTAACTCTACCAAACGTTTATCGTGCAGTAGGGCTATAACAACTTCGTTAGGCGTGGAATTAATTATTAATTCTTGGTTCACGCACGTAATATTTTAAATTATTAATAGTATGAGAGTTTAATAAATATTGGATAGCACCAAACAGATCATTTTATTTTAAAGATCCGCACATAACAATGTTATTTATTATACTTAACTAAATAACTAAAACAGCCCCGATAGCTATCGGGACAGCAATACTTGCTTCGTTTTAGAAATTCTTAATCAAAAATAATTAGCAATCAGCTAATTATTTTTTCTTATGACGATTTTTTCTCAAACGTTTTTTGCGTTTGTGTGTCGCCATTTTATGTCTTTTTCTTTTCTTTCCGCTTGGCATAATTTTACTTTTTAAATTATTATTAATATTTGTTTTTTAGTATTCTTATTCTGTAATAAAGCAAGGTTTTATTTCTGCTTTAATTGTTCTATGTATTTATTTATCTCTAATCGCGCAGTAACATCATTTGTTTTTGCCGAATACTTTTCCAACATTATTATTGTTTTATCAGTTTCACCTTGTTGCTCATATGCATCTGCCAAATGTAAATAGGCTTCAATATAATTACTATCTATTTTAATTACATTGTTAAACCTGCTGATGGCTTTATCTAACTGACCGCTTTTTACAGAGAAAAATGCAAAGGTTAATTGCAGTTTTACATTGTTGCTGTCTTTCTTCTCGATCTCTTTCAAACGCTTTATTCCTTCCATCGGATCTTCAGAACCTTCAACATAACACGATGCTAACATGATTTTAGTATCAGTATTATTTGGATCAAGTTCTAAGCTCCTGGCAAAACAACGGTTTGCAGATTGATACAAAGCCGGAATTGCCGATTTATCCTGGATGAACTGGATGGCATAATAATAACGGTTACCGGCTTTTGACCAGGCGGACGCAGTATTTTGCTTTTTTGCCAGTGCCTCAGTAAAGTGCGAAGCAAGATCGGGGCGTTTAGCTTTATCCCAAAAAACAACAACGCTATGGAGTTGTTGTGTGGCAAGTAATTTATCGTATTGTGCTTTTTTAGAAAGATCGAGGCCTTTAACAGCCATGTTCAAATACACTTCTAAATTAGCGTTAACGGCTAAATTTGATTTACCTGTTGAGTGATCGTGCCCATCATCATCACTGTGCTTTGGGGCAACTTTAGGTGCAATAAATAAAAGAACGAATAAAACTAAAGCGCTGACAACTAAAATTAACTGTGTTCTCTTAACGCTCATGCTTTATTTATTAATCCATATTTTTTTGTATGGGTTCTGCAGTTTTTACATTGCGTTTTACTCTATCGGCAAAAGTTTTTGAAGCTTTAAATGCCGGAATGTAATGCGCTGGAATTACTACGGTTGTGTTTTTTGAAATGTTACGGCCAATTTTTTCGGCGCGCTTTTTTACTACAAAGGTTCCAAAACCTCTTAAATAAACATTTTTACCTTCTACCATGGAGTTGCGTATGGTCTTCATAAACGCTTCTACCGTGGCTTGTACAGCCATTTTTTCAATGCCTGTTTTTTCTGAAATTTCGTTAACAATATCTGCTTTGGTCATCTTACAAACTATTTAAAATCAATTAATTGTATTTTAAAACGGGCAGCAAAGATAGTATTATTATTATTAATTGAAAATTTTTTTAAGAATTTCTCTTTTTAAGTGTTAATAAGGGTTTTAGCCCTTAATTTTACGAAATATGGAAAACTGGTTTAGCCGGGGGCTTATTACATGGTATAAAACAAACAAACGCGATCTGCCATGGCGCAACCATAAAGATCCCTACAAGATCTGGCTTTCGGAAATAATTTTGCAGCAAACCCAGGTGATACAGGGCACAAGCTATTACTTAAAATTTACCCAAAAGTACCCTAAAATAGGTCAATTAGCCGCTGCCAAAGAAGACGAGGTGTTAAAATTATGGCAGGGTTTGGGCTATTATTCACGCGCACGCAACCTGCACGCAGCCGCAAAAGTGGTTAACGACAGCCATAAAGGCGTTTTTCCTTCAAAATACGAAGACATTAAAGCTTTAAAAGGCGTTGGCGATTATACCGCTGCGGCTATTAGTAGTTTTGCCTATAATATGCCTTATGCTGTGGTTGATGGCAATGTTTACAGGGTTTTAAGCCGTTTGTTTGGGATCGAAACGCCTATTGATTCCGGTACCGGAAAAAAAGAGTTTCAACAACTGGCAACCGAGCTATTGGATAAAAAAGAGCCCGGCCAACACAACCAGGCAATTATGGAATTTGGATCGCAATTTTGTAAACCGGTTAATCCCGATTGCCCAAACTGCATCTTTAATGCAAAATGTGTTGCTTTTAAAAATAAGCAGGTGAACGAATTACCTGTTAAAGCAAAGAAAACAAAAGTGAGGGATCGCTTTTTAAATTATGTTGTATTAATAGATAAGAAAAACGAGATCTATTTGAACAGGCGGGTTGCAGGCGATATTTGGCAAGGTTTGTACGAGTTTTTATTAATTGAAAGTGATAAAGAAATTACAACACCCCAGCTTTTAAACCACAAAAAAGTTAAAGAAGCTGCGGGAGAAAAATTTAAACTTCTTCATACATCAAAATTGTACAAACACGTTTTAAGCCACCAACATTTATATGCCAGGTTTTACGTTGTAAAAACAAGTATTTCCCTCTCAAAAACACAAACAAAAACAACTTTAAATAATTTAACAGATTTTGCTTTTGCGCGCCTGAGTGAAAAATTCCTAAATGATTGCGAATTGAAAGAAATAGTTTAAATTTGATTAAAATTATCATATGAAAAAATTATTACTTGCTTCAGTATTGTTTTTTAGTTTAACCGGGTTCTCGCAAATTTTTAAAGCAAAAGACGGTACCACATTAATTCATTTTTATTCTAAATCTCCTCTTGAGGATATTGACGCTGCAAATAAAGGCGCAATAATAGTTTTAAATACAAACAGCAGCGATCTACAGGTGCGTGTTACCATACAAAATTTTAAATTTAAAAATGCCTTAATGGAAGAGCATTTTAATGAAAATTACCTGGAGTCTACAAAATTTCCAAACTGTGTTTTTAAAGGCAAGATCAACGAAAAAATTGATTTTACTGTTGAGGGAGAGCATAAAGTAACCGTTACCGGGAAAATGGAATTACATGGCGTTACAAAAGATGTTACTTTAGATGGAAGCCTTACAAAAAAGGGAGCAGATATCGTTTTAGATACAAAGTTTAAAATAAAAGTTGCAGACTATAACATCCAGGTGCCCTCACTTTATGTAAAGAATATAGCAGAGGTTGTTGATGTAACCTTAGTAAGCACATTAGAGCCATTCGTAAAAAAATAACCACCTTTTGATTATGACCGTTTTTAAAAAATCACTTTTTATTCTTGCGCTTGCTTTATTGGCAAACAGTGCGTTTTCACAGGATGATCTTTTAGATCTTGTAACAGATAAAAAAGATGAACCGCCTCAAAAAGTTTACGCTACTTTTAAAACAGTGCGTATTGGTAATGCGCAAACCATTGAAACGGTAAAGAAAAAACATCTTGATTTTAGAACAAGCCACCGTTTTGGAAATATTTACAATAGCGATCTTTCAAACCCAATTAATAATACAGGCCAAACCTTTGTTGGTTTTGAAGGTGCCAATGATATCCGTTTTAGTTTTGATTATGGTTTAACCGATGATATTACCATTGGTATTGGCAGAAGCAGAATGAACCACATTATTGATGGAAGTGTAAAATGGAAGCTTTTAAAACAAACAGCAACTTTTAGCATGCCAATTTCGTTAGCTTTCTTTTCAAGCACTGGTTATACGCACGATCTTCCTTCAACTATTTACAGTGGCATTATTAAAGACTTTGAAACAAATGAATTACACCGTTTTAATTTTTTTAATCAAATAATTATTGCAAGTAAAATTAATAGCTGGTTATCGTTAGAATTATTACCCAGTTATATGCACCGGAATTTTATTAAAGAAAAATACAATAATAAAGGCGAAGCAGATGTAAACGGTTTTTTTAGCATTGGTTTTGGCGGAAGGATTAAATTAAATAAACGTACCAGCTTTATTGGTGATTATTTTTATAATGTAAGTCCTTTTTATGCCAATAACGATAAAGCTTTTAATCCTTTATCATTAGGTTTTGAGATAGAAACTGGCGGTCACGTATTTAGTTTGTTCTTTACAAATGCGGGGGGTTTAATTGAAAATAATTTTATTCCGTACACGAACGAAACATGGACCAAAGGACAAGTAAAGTTTGGTTTCTGTATTTCGCGTACCTTTGCATTGTAAATTTGAACCCTGTGATCAATAACCATATTTTCCATGATCATCTCTTACAAAAACAAAATTTAACGCCTCTTTTAAAAATCCATAACGAGGTAATATGGACCTCTGTTTTCTTTTTATTTTGCCTGGCCTTAATTGTTTTTGTAAAAGTTACCTCTTACTCAAAGGTTCTTAAAATAATTCAATCTACTTTTAGTTCAAATGCATTACACGAATTAGAAAGAGAGGAAGGCAAAAGCTTTAAACTGCATTCGGTATTACTTTCATTGTTTTTTTTGTTGAATGTTTCGTTCCTTCTTTATAAAGTAAACAGCTTTTATAATCTTGTTTTTACCGAAAGTCCTTTATTTATGCAGTTTGCTTATATCTTTTTGATATTACTGATCTCTATTGGCATAAAAAATTTCCTAAATCAATTTATATCCTTTTTGACGAATGATAGAAAAACAATTTCAGAATACTCTTATAATTCTGTAAAGATCAATCAAACCTTTGGCATCTTCCTGTTTCCGTGGCTTATTTTAGCTGAGCTAACCAAGTTTAACGCGCTTGTTTTTGTTTCGGGTGCTTTTGTTGTGCTTGCCTCATCACTTATTTACAGGTGGTACCGAGGCGTAATAATTGGTCTTATAGAGGAAAGAGTAGGATTATTACAAACTTTTACCTACTTTTGCGGCTTAGAAATTTTACCCGTAGTCGTGCTAGTAAAATATATAATTGAAACATTTTAAGGCTTAATTAATGTCAGCGAAAAAAAAATTAGTTAAAAAAAAGTTAGTTAAAAAGATCGCTAAAAAAACTAAAGCACCTCTTAAAAAAGCTTCTTCAACTAAACAAAAAAGCAAACCAAACCCGGTTGCTAAAAAGGCTAAAGCGCTTCCAAAAAAAGCTGTTGCTAAAAAGCCGGTTAAAAAAGCAGTAAAGCCAGTAACTAAACCGGTTGCTAAACCTATTGAAGTAAAAGTAAAACCTGTTAAAGAAAAAAAGGTTTTAGTAAGCAGCGATAAAGAAAATATTGAAAAAGCGGTTTCGGTAAAACGTCCGCGTAAATCATCTAAAAAACCGGTGATCACTTTACCTCCACCGCCGGTTATTGAAATAAGCAATTATCCTAAGAACAGGGTGAAGAACTTTCTTATCTCTCAACCAAAACCGGGTGAAGGAGATAAAAATCCGTATTTAGATATTGCAAAAAAATATAATTTAAATCCAACATTCCGTCAATTCATTAAAATTGAAGGATTGAACTCACAGGATTTTAGAACACAACGTGTAGATATTTTAGAACACGGCGCCGTAATTTTAACCAGCCGTCTTTCGGTTGATCATTATTTCAGGTTATGTAACGAAATGCGTATAACTGTGCCGGAAAGCATGAAATACTTTTGCATTAACGAACAAACAGCTTATTATTTACAAAAATACATTCAGTACCGTAAACGTAAGATCTTTTTTGGCCATGGTACTATGTTAGATCTTGTGGATGTGATCCGTAAAAATAAAGACGAAAAGTTTTTATTGCCGGCAAGTGATGTTACCAAAGAACAGATCGTTGATTTTTTAGATGAATTAAAGATCACGTATACCAAAGCTACTTTTTACAGAACGGTAAGCGCTGATTTAACTGACATTAAAACGTTAGCTGATTATGACCTGCTTGTATTCTTCACCCCTGCGGGTATTAAATCATTAAAACATAATTTCCCCAACTTTAAACAGGGTAATACACGTATTGCAGCATTTGGCCACGTGGCCGCGCAAACTGTAAAAGATCTTGGTTACCGTTTGGATATATTTGCACCAAACCCGCAAAATCCAAGCATGTCGGGTGCAATAGATGCTTATTTAAGAGAATCTAACAAACGCTAAGCTTATTTATTGAGAAAAGTTTCTACTTTTTTAAGATGTTGAAGCACGGCTGCTTCAATCTGTTTGTATTCTTCTATTTTTTTACCAACAAACAAAAAACAAAGGATCATTTTTTTGTTTTTTGAATTCACCATTTCGTAAAACGGTGCCTTATTTAAGCGATATGCTTCGCGCATACGGCGCTTTAGCTTATTACGATCGTGCGCTCTTTTAAATGTACGCTTTGGCACCACAAACATTGCCTGGCAAGGTTCTACATAGCTTACATCAGTTTCCATATACATCAGTTTTAATGGAAAAGCAGTGGTTCCGCTTCCTTTTAGAAACAACAGATCGATCTGTTTTTTACTACATAACCGTTCTTCCTTTGTGAATTTAGCCTGCACTTTAGCGTAATAGTTTGATTGGTAAAGATAATTTTTTACTTTTACACACATAAACAAAAAAAAATATTATGGGAAAAGGTGATAAAAGAAGCAAACGTGGTAAAATACATATCGGATCATCTGGTGTAACACGTCAAAAAAAGAAAAAATCTGCTAAAAAAGCTACAGCTAAAGCGACTCCAAAAAAAGCAGCAAAAAAAGCAGCTCCAAAAAAGGCCGCTAAAAAAGCTGAATAAAAAATTACAACGAAAGCTGCCCGTAACGGCAGCTTTTTTATTTTGATGGATCTTAACGATTTTAATAAAAAAGCGCAAGCACTTAAAAAGGAAAATCAAACTTTCTTTAAACGCCTTGCTAATCGTCCGCCAAAAAACCTGGATGAGCTTTTTCATACAAGCCATGCCGAAGTATTCGAAAAAACCGACTGTTTAAGCTGCGCTAACTGCTGCAAAACAACTTCACCTATATTTTATCAGCGCGATATTGAACGCGCCGCAAAAGGCCTTAAATTAAAGCCCGGCGATTTCCTGCAAAAATATCTTGAAATGGATGAAGAGGGTGATTTCGTTTTAAAACAAGCCCCCTGCCCTTTTTTAGATAAAGAGAACTATTGTTCTATTTATGAAGACAGGCCGACTGCCTGCCGCGAATACCCACACACCAACCGCAAAAAAATGCAGCAGATATTAACGCTTACCTATAGAAACACACTTGTTTGCCCTGCGGTATTAAAAATTACCGAAGACATTAAGAAAAAACTGGGTGTATAGTTCTATTGATTCTTTTTTACCTTTATAATTATGAAACTACTTTACATATTTTTTAGTTTGTTTTTATTTAAAACTTGTTCTGAAAATGATGATCATAAAAGCAAAAGAAAAATGAACGCATCATTTGATAAAGAAATTGGCAGCCGTATAAAATTATTAAATAACGACACTATACAAACCGATTCGTTAAAAGTAAATCCAAACGAGATAGATAGTATTGTAAACACACTTATTCTACTTTCAAAGGATGTTGAGAATATGCAGGCGTCAGTAATAAGATCAAACCAATATTTTGACGGGCTGGCAAGCCGCTATGGAATTAGTACGCATGAATTTGAAAAAATAAAAGTAAGAATGCAGCTTGATGACGTTGCGGCAATATTAAAAGATAATGAATTAAAATTCTTTAACCTTATTTTATTAAAGAACAACAGGGGTGACGCCCTTTTGCATTCGGCGCAGTAAAATTATTTAATTGCTAAGATCTTAGCTACATACTTTCCAACAATATCAAATTCTAAATTAACGCTGCTGCCTGGCCTTATTTCTTTAAGTTGGTATGTTCAAATGTGTACGGAATAATATGAACAGAAAAAATTGTAGTAATTATTGTTCTATTTATAACGAGCAGCCAAACGCTTGTCGTGAGTATCTTCACACCAACTGCAAAAAAATGCAACAGATCTTAGACCTTACTTTTAAGAAGGCTTTGGTATGCCCATCAGTTTAAAAATTACTGAGCGCTTGAAAAAAAATCTTAAATGACCTCATTTCAAGTTGGATTATCTCTATATCGTGAATTACTCATATACAAACTCAAAGGCCTCTTCAACAAACTAAAACAAGTATTTTATAAACTATACTGGGGACTGAGATAATATTTGATAGTTTTAAAACGGTTGGAATAAGTTCTTACTTTTACATGCTATGGGCAGATATTTATTGATTATACCATTCGTTTTTACTGCCTTAGTGTCTGGGGCTCAAAAAATAAAAGGACTTGTTGCTAAATATTCGTTTAATAAGGGTAATGCAAATGATGACCTTGGCCTTAATAATGCAAAAACTTATGGGGTTTCTCTGGCTGAAGATAGGTTTGGCAATGTGGACAAGGCCTATTATTTTCATGGAAGCTCAGAAAGTTATCTGGATTTAGGCACAAGCGAATTTTTAAAACCTGAAAAGGGAACAATTTCAGTTTGGGTCAACGTCCATGCCTTAATAGCGTTAGGAAGGGGAGTGGATACAAATCCTATTATTACTACGAATGCGCATGATGGGGAAGACTGTAATCAATCGTATTTTATCGGATTTGATATAAATACACGAAAAATTAATGGGTCCACCGCTAATTCTTGTGAAGACGCCTCAACTGTGTATACTCGGAAAAAAATATCTCTTGGGCATTGGCATCATGTTGTCCTTACTTATGATGATACTACCTTGAGTCTTTACCTGGATGGAAAATTGCAATATAAAATAAAGAAAAAGTTTAAAACCTGCTTTCTCAAAGAGTCTCCTATTATTATAGGCAACATAAGAGAGAGAAAAAATATGAGGTTTTTTCTTGGATGTATTGATGACATTCACATATATAACAGGACTCTTACTGAAGCTGAAATTAATGAGCTTTATAAGGCGCCTGACCCAGAAGAAAATAAAATATTTTTAAAATGGATGGGGTTAGGGCTTATGTTTTTAGGGGTGATCCTTGGAATTATTTTCTTAGTAAAAAGGCGTATTCGGATTTTGGTGAATAGAGAGAAAGATAAAAATCAATTAAGGAATAATTGGTACGAGCAGGAAAACAAAGTATTAACGGCTCAAATGGACCCTCATTTTATATTTAATTCCCTTAATACCATTCAGCAATTTATTATCATTAATGATAATGAAAAAGCGCAATTGTATCTCTCAAAATTTTCGAGGTTATTGCGTATGATCTTAGAAAGTAATCTAAAGGATACTATTGGGTTAAAGGAAGAAATTGAGATCGTTGAAAAATATCTGGAAATAGAATCACTAAGGTTTAATAATGTTTTTAAGTATAAAATATCGTTAAGTGAAAAAATAAACCTTCACTCAATAAATATCCCACGTTTTTTAATACAACCGTTTATTGAAAACGCAATCTGGCATGGCCTGTTGCCAAAGCAAGGAGATAAACAACTAAATATTTTTATACAAGTGGTAGATGACAAAACCCTTTCGTGCATTATAGAAGACAATGGGATAGGTAGGGAGAATGCAAGAAAAAGAGAGACTCCTGAAAAAGATAAATCTTTGGCTATTAATTTTATCGGACAGAGATTACAGTTAATGTCTGAAATTTATAAATCAAATTACAACGTTGTTCTCGCTGATAAAAGCGATGAAAATGGTGAAAGCCTTGGAACGATCGTAACAATTACAATTCCAATATTAAACAATTGAAATATGCTAAGAGCAATTATAATAGACGATGAATTAATTGGTATTAATACTTTAAAGGTACTGATTGAAAAACATACGCAAGGAATTAAAATAGTTGCCACTGCTACGGAGCCTGAAAAAGGTATTACAGCTATTGATGACTATAAACCGGAGGTAGTATTTTTAGACATTAGCATGCCTAAAATGAGCGGTTTCGAATTGTTAGAGAAGGTGAATCACAAAAATTTTAAACTTGTGTTTACTACGGCGCACCAGGAGTATGCTATAAAAGCAATAAAGAATGGAGTGTATGACTATTTGCTTAAACCAATTGATATTGAGGAGTTAAAGATTTGCATTAATAAAATTTTAGAAGAGTCTCCATTAAAAGAGATCCAGAAAAAACACACTACTGGCTTAATCGAATTGTCGGTTAAGGATGGAATTATCTTTATTAAGCCGCAAGATGTTATTCGGTTGGAAGCTTCCGGGAGTTATACCGTCTTTTATCTAATTAATAATGTGAAGCACATCGCTTCAAAAAACCTGAAAGAGTTTGAGCCTATGCTCGACCCGAACTTATTTTACAGGTGTCACCAATCACACATTATTAACCTGCAAAAGGTTGAAAAAATGGTGAGCGCCGATGGTCTTTTTGCTCGTATGAGTGATGATTCCATGCCTGAGATTGGGAAAAAAAATAAAGAATTTTTTTTGGAAAAGCTTAAGAATATTTAATATTTCCTTTACCCTGCCATCTATCCAATTCTGGGGTCTTATACACTGGAATTATATTCCTACAAACTTATACCAAATTCAGTTATTAAGTAGTCCAAATTAAATTGTTAAAAACATACCTAAATCCGCATATAGACATGACCTTTTCGCTCGATATATTTTTAATTTCATCTGAAATAAAATCGCTTATT
>JACDED010000196.1 GCA_013816615.1 Bacteroidota bacterium | reverse complement strand
ATTCTGTCATTCCGACGGAGGAGGAATCTTAAAAACAGATGCTTCCTGCGTTAGCATGACAACAATTGCTCACCATTTAATTCCCAAACTATAATTCATACTAAACCAGGGATAGGATTGTTTAGGACTTATTCTCGCGCCAGCAGGTGAAGATAAAATTCTTACCATTCCAAAGCCAAAAGATAAATGTTGTATAAATGGTTTATGGGGTTTACCATATTTCCAACCAAATTGTGTTTGTATAGAATAAGCTTCAATGCCGGCCATAAACATATCTGTTCCATATCTTATTCTTGGTCCAACAAAAAATTTAGGGGTATTAAATCTGCCCATATAAAAATTCACATCTAATCCCCCAATAAAATTTACACCGCTTAACCGTGCTGGGCCATTGTTTGTTGTATCAATGCCCGAGTTGTATAGTTTTCCACTTGGATCGAAAGTGAGTGATAACGGAAAAACAAATCCAATACGATTGTCTTTTGTAAAGCGTTCATAAATTAAAGTAACCCTTCCAACAAAAATGCCTAAAGGCTGTATGCAAATAGCATTCTGTTTAAATACATGCGCTTGTGTGGTGTCTTTTATTTGTTTACTTTTTTTGCGTGAATAAATAAAAACGTCGCCTTTATAATTCTCAATTAAAATAAGTTCTGATTTTGGGATCTGAAATGTTTGTAAAGAAGTATCAGAATTTTTATAGTAAACAACATCTACTGCAATAGAAACAATAAATGCTTTTTTTAGCGTTCCGTTCTTTAAAAAAAGTTTATCCTGGGCCCTTAAACAAAAAGAGAAAAGCAAAAAAACCAATATGTACAATTTCTGCATTATAGTTTAAAGCCAAGATTTATGCCGAGATATAATTTTGGCAACGAATTAGAGGTCAGTTTTTCACCATTTGTATTTGCCTTATTTAATTCAAGATTAAATTGCTCTTTATAATCTCCTTTTAATCTAAAGCCACCAAGTCCAAAAATGGTTTTAATAAAAAAATTCTTAGTTATATCTGTGTGAGAGCCTATTGTAAAAATAGTGGCAACTTGGCTGCCCTTACTGGCTTTATATGTAGTTGTAACAGCATAAACATTGGCAACTTTCACACTATCCGTTCTTGCGCTTGTAAAATTAAATGAGGTGTATTTTATCATCATGCCTATATGCATAAACGTTCGTTTTTCAAAACGAGCCGGGTAAAAATTAATGAATGCGCCTGCATCATAATTTTTTTTAGCGTTAGCTAATACAGCAATAAAAGCATTTGTGGCATTTACATATAAATTAAAATTATATGCACCCATAACACCCAGGCCTATTTTTTTCTTTGGAAGCATGCGCTCATAAAAGGCTGCAATATCTGAATTACATAAAGCAAGACTGTTTATTGAAACGCGGTTGTAACTATAAAGTTCTTTTGCGGCTTGTTTAAAATGAAAATTTTCTCTTTTATCGGCGGCAGCTGTTACATCTTTTTCGGCTTCGTTTATTTTTTCAAATTTGCCATTTTTAAATTCTATTAATAAAATACCTGAGCGCTCAAATTCTACAATCCCACTATCGCTTTTTAAAGCAATATATTCAGGTGTTATCTCGGTCACTTTTCCGGTTTTGGTTAACCCGTTCAAAAAAAAGACCTTGTCCTGGCATTTCAATGTAAATGCCAGCAAAATAAGAATATGCACCAAGACCTGCTTCAATAAGCCAAAGATAAAGAAAAAAGCCTGCCAGCAAGGGCTGCTCAAAGCAATTGCCGGCTTATTTTCTGTTTGGGATTTTATGGCAATTTTCGTATCTTTAAGCTTAAAATTTTGAACTATGGGATGTGGTAGTGGCGGTTGCGGAACCGAAAAAAACGGAGTTCCGGCCGGCTGTAATAATAACGGTTCTTGTGGAACTGCCGATGGATGTAATAAACTAACTGTTTTTGACTGGTTAGGAAATATGAATTTACCCGAAGGCCAAAGTCAATTTGATATCGTAGAAGTGCGCTTTAAAAATTCACGTAAAGAATTTTTCAGAAATCTTAATAATTTAACGCTAAGTGTTGGCGAGGTAATTGCTGTTGAGGCATCTCCCGGACATGATATTGGAACGGTTTCTTTAACAGGTGAATTAGTAAAACTACAGTTAAAGAAAAAAAATGTCAATTTTGATAGCGAAGAGATCCGTAAAGTTTACCGTAAAGCAAAACAAAGCGATATTGATAAATGGAAAGAAGCGCAATCTTTAGAAGTGAATACTATGTTTCGTGCAAGAACCATTGCTTTAAAGCTTGGTTTAGAAATGAAATTAAGTGATGTGGAGTTCCAGGGCGATAAATCAAAAGCTATTTTTTATTATACGGCCGATGCGCGCGTGGATTTCAGAGAGCTTATAAAGGTTTTAGCTGAAGAGTTTAAAGTGCGTGTAGAAATGCGCCAGATAGGCGCCAGGCAGGAAGCTGCCCGCTTAGGTGGAATTGGCGCTTGTGGCAGGGAATTGTGTTGCAGTACCTGGTTAACCGATTTTAGAACAGTAAGCACAAGTGCGGCAAGGTACCAACAGTTATCTTTAAATCCATTAAAGCTTGCGGGCCAATGTGGTAAATTAAAATGCTGTTTAAATTACGAGTTGGATAGTTATGTTGATGCTTTAAAAGAATTTCCGGATATGGATGGTAAGAAATTACAAACCAAAAAAGGAGAAGCGTTTTTACAAAAAACAGATATTTTTAGAAGAATGATGTGGTTTAGTTACCGCCATGATCCGGGCGTTTTTATTCCGTTAAATGTAAAAACAGTTCACCAGGTTTTAGAGGCAAATGCAAAAGGTGAATTACCGGATGACATTAAATCTGCTATTGTTAGTGAAGCATTGGCAAAATCCATAGAGCTACCTGTTTTTGAAAATGTAGTAGGGCAGGATTCTTTAACACGTTTTGATAAAAAACCTAAAGCAAAACAACACAACAAGCCAAACAGGAATAATAACAATAAGCCAAATACTAACCCTAACCAAAAACCAAATAATAATCCTAACGCGAAAGTAAATACTAATGCTGGCGTTAAAACAAATACTAATCCAAATCAAAAGCATAACCAAAACCCTAATCAAAAACCAAAAGTGCAGGGCGCAGGAAATACTAATCCAAACAAGAACAACAACAATCCAAACAGGAATCAAAATAATCCCAATAAGAAAATTAATAAACCTCACAATAATGATAACAAACCAAAGAATGATCCGCCAAAAACCGATTCTTAAAAGTGTTGCATTATTTTGCGCGATGATCTTTTTGGTATCAGCGTGTAACAGTGATGTGGTTTATAGTAAGTATCAGAAATTTGAAGAGAATGAATGGTACTCGAAAGATAAAGCCGTTTTTGATCTTGATATTACTGATACCGTAACGTATAATGATATTTCTTTAATGGTGCGTCACGCAGATGCTTATCCTTATAGTAATTTATTTTTATTTGTGACCACAACCTATCCTGATGGAAAAATTTTAACGGATACAATGGAAGTTATTTTATCAGATGCAAAAGGAAAATGGCAGGGTAGTGGTGCAGGTGATATTTTTGATTTTAAAGTGCCCGTTAAAAAAAATATACGTTTTCCAAAGGCTGGTAAATACCAATTCTCATTTGTACACGGTATGCGTGTAGATCCTTTACCATTGATCATGGATTTTGGTTTTGAAATTGAGAAAAGTAAAAAATGAGATAAATGAAATTCTTGAAGATAAATAGAACGCCTGTAACTTTTATTACTACCTGTTTATTGTTTGTTTCAATTACTGTTTTTTCTCAAAACGATTCTGCCCAAAAACCAAAAACAAAAGCAGAACTCCTCGATCTTTATATTTCAGTGGGTCAATCCCATTTCCCTGTATTTTCTATTACGCAAAAAGATTTTAAGAAGATAACTCCAGATTCAAAATTAATGAGCGGCGATCTTATGGAGGTTGATAATAATAATTACCATAAATACCCTTATAATGATTCTTCGTCTGGAGGAAATTATCCATCAGTGCCTGCAATTGGTATGTGCGCGCAGGCAGGCATAACTTTAAAGTTAAGCGACCAGGAAATGAAAAATGTAGATGGACCATGGTTAAAGCTTGGAGTAAATTATTTTTCTCAGTTCTATTTATTAAACAGCGGTGTGTACAAAACAGATACAAGGCATTATGATACCATGTATTTTTCAGGGGCAACACCTGTTGAAAGAGATTCGGTAAATTCAAGAAAGCTCACTTACAAATACGGCTGCAAAAGCATAAATCTTGAAGCAACCTTGCTTTACAAGTTTAACGACAAAGGGATCTTTTCAATTTTTGGCGGCCCCGGCATTATGCTTGGTGCAAATTATAATGGCACCGCCGAAATTACTTCAACACAGTACCGCAGCGCTACAGATTACCTGGCTTTATCACCAACACAAAATGTATTTTATAACGGAACTGTTATAGAGGATAGTAAAACAGAAAAATTTAAATTCGGGCCAAATGTTTCCTTCGGTGTATTTATTGTTTGCGGTATTGATCTGAGATTAGGAAATACAGTTGCAGTTGTAAAACGAACTCACCTTTTTGTAGAAGGAAAACCTATGTTTAGAGGCAATGGTGTTAAAGGCGGCGGCTTTCAACAAAGTGTTTTATTTGTTGCGGATGCCGGTTTAAGATACGAGTTGAGATAGATTATTTTTTCAATAGAGCATTCTATGCAATCATTTTTACCTACTGTTTACCTGTAGTTTTTCAATTTCCTCTTTCCAATGTCGCCTGCCATTAACAACAAATTTTTCCGTTTGTCCACTACGAGTTATAATTGTAAGTCCATTAGGAATAATCCCAAGAGTGTTGTAAAAACTTACTTCTTTAATTTGTTCATGGTCTATTATTTGACCGTGATTTTGAATGTTGAAACCGTGAGATTGAAATTGAAGTTTGTCTTTCAGTAAGTAAAGTTTGCCACCCACTGCTTCACCATTAATAAAATGATTAGCTCCTCCGGAACGAATAATAGGTTTGCTATCAAGATTTTCAATTTGTGTTTGCTTTTTAACTGTTTTAGAAGTTAAAAAGAAATATAATACCATCCCAAAAGCAAGCCCGGAAATTGGCCCTGCAATTAAAGCATAATGAGCGTCAAACCAAACTGCAAAAAAAAGGGCATTCAAAAAACCGAATGCCAGTCCGGCTAAAATAGAGTTTCTAATTTCTGTCATAATTTAATATCGTTTTTTTTGTTTTCAATTTTTAAGTTTTCACATTGGGTTGATTTAACCTTAAACTGGAAATTTATTTTTTTTAAGCGGGTTCTTATGACGTCGGCGATCCCATCTGCAACGGTCTCGCCCCATTTTATTAAGATGAAATGCGTGTTTCCAACATGTTCCAAAGATCCATATGCCATGATGATCTTGTGATATTTTTTTTTGAGGACGGGTCTTTGAAAAATCAAATACACTATTGTAAGCTCCCCCAAAATTAGGACTATTTGTTAGTAGAAAAAAAACTAATAAATTAACCTAATCAAAAATGAAGAAAAAACGATTCAGTCCAGAACAAATTGCCTCAATGC
>JACDED010000082.1 GCA_013816615.1 Bacteroidota bacterium | reverse complement strand
AGATATAAGTGCAGAAGCTACAACTGCTGCCAGCATTACTAAAATTGATGAACAGGCAAAAAAAGTTGTAGGTAAATCAGGTAAAGATTCAACTATTTATACATGGAAAGGTAAACGCATAATTATAATTGATAAGGATGGTAACGATACTATTAATATTGGTACTAAGCACAAACATTTCAGACACCGGTACTCTAATGAGGAATTCAGACATTGGGCAGGTTTTTCGATGGGTGTTAATGGATATGTAGGATCAAATGGAAGTATTACCATGCAAAAAGCCACAAATTATATGGATCTTGATTATGGCCGCAGTTTTAATTTTCAGTTAAATTTTGTTGAGCGTCACCTTAATCTTTACAAACACAAAGTAAAACTTGTAACCGGTTTTGGTCTTGATTATCATTCGTATGCCTTTAACCGCAAAACAAATTTAAATCCAAATTCAGATAGCTTGGGTTCTTTTGCAAGTATTGATACAACTAACTTTTATACCTACACAAAAAATAAATTCAGAACTACCTATATACAGGTGCCTTTATTGGTTGAATTTAATACCAGTAATAATCCAAACAAAACATTTCACATTGCATTTGGTGTAATAGGCCAATACTTAATTTCTTCACGTACAAAACAAGGTTTAGAGCAAGGTGATTTTGAATTTACAAAACAAAGAAAAGATAGTTATAACCTTAATCCATTTTCCGCAAAAGCGCACGTGAATTTAGGTTACAGGGGTTTTACGGTGTTTGGAGAATATAACTTAACACCAATGTTTCAATCCGGTAAAGGTCCGGAGTTGCATGCTTTTTCAGCAGGTGTAAGATTAATTCCGTTTAATTAGAGAATAATACCATATTGATCTTTAAAAAAGGAGTACATCAAAGTACTCCTTTTTTATTGAAAGTCAAGTGTTTAAATACAGCCTAAAGACCTCCTATTGCAACAAATTTTTTTATCTTTGCTGCCGTTGTGTTATGGAAAGCGTAAAGTTTATTGATATAGAGAAGATCCTTAAGGAGAAAGCCTATAAATTATATAGGTGGCTCCCTCGCTTTGCTATAAACTGGCTTAAAAAGAAACTGCATGAGGATGATATAAATTCTGCAATGGCGTACCTTGGCGACGCCCAGGGACTCGATTTTAACGCAAAAGGCTTGAAACGTGTAGGTGCAGAGGTTGAATCTGTTAATGCACATCTTGTTCCAAAAGAAGGTAAGGTAACAATTGCTTCCAATCATCCATTAGGAGGGCTTGATGGGATGGCGCTTATAAAAGCCGTTGGCGAAGTAAGACCAGATGTTCGCTTTTTTGTTAATGATGTTTTAAAGAACTTAAAAAATTATGGTGAAGTATTTGTTGCTGTAAATAAGCTTGGTTCTGCATCTGCAGGTTCTTTACGTGTGATGGAAGAGGTTTTCAGGGCCGTAAATGCAGTATTGATCTTTCCTTCGGGTTTGGTTTCGCGCAAACAAAATGGTTTGGTACGCGATCTTAAGTGGCGCAAAAGTTTTGTCACGCAATCTATCGATCACAAACGCATGGTACAGCCTGTTTTTATTGAAGGCGAGAACTCTAAATTCTTTTATAATTTTGCTCAATGGCGTAAACGCTTAGGTATTAAAGCAAATATTGAAATGCTTTTTTTACCCGATGAAATGTTTATGGCCAATAAAAAAACTATTCGCATTCATTTCAGTAAACCTTTTGATGCTGTTAAAGTATTTGATACTAGCAGAACTCACCGTGAGTGGTCTGACCTGGTTTATAAATTCATTTACTCTCATGAGTTTATGAAAGGTGTTTCTTTTGAAGAATATATAAAACTGTAATTACCTTACCAGGTTAACATGCCCGGTTCTTGTAGTTAATTTACCACCAAATGTAGAATAACTTAACTTGTAAATATAGGTTGCTATCTGGCACTGCTGCCCCTGGTATTTACCATTCCAGCCATGTGTAACTTCATTAGAAGAAAACAATTGAACTCCCCAGCGATCAAATATTTCTAAAGTAACATCCGAAAATCCAAAACCCGAAACATAAAATTCATCATTTAATCCATCACCATTTGGTGTAAATGTATTGGGAATATATAATACATTTTCTCTGCTTACATCAATGCATACTTCATCTATAGCGCGGCAACCAAAACTATTAATAGCTTCAATAACGTAACAGCTGTTCTTAATAGGAAAGATCTGTGTGCTCGGGCAATCAGCGCAGGAAATTCCATCTCCATCCACCCATTTTAAAGTGCCGTCACCAATTGCGGTAATGATCATAGGTTCTTTTAAATTAAAACTGGTATCGCGGCCTGCATAAACATTTGGTTTTGGATTTACATACACCATTACGGTTGCCGTTGTGCCGCAATAGCCATTATTAGAAACATTTACACTATAAACCGACGTTGCAGTTGGGCTAACAACCACACCAAACTGGTTTGGGTTGGATAGGCCGTTGTTTGGTGCCCAGTTATAAGTATTGCCACCATTTACGGTTAAAACAGCATCATCGCCTTCGCAAATAGTAACATTGCCCGATATAAGCGGTTGGGTATATGGTAATACGGTTACCGGAAAAGTAGTTGTTTCAATACAGCTTACAATACCAATTGTGTTTACACCTACCAAAGTAAATGTGGTTGCTGTTTGTGGAGACGCTGCAACTACCGAACCGTTAGGATTGGAAACAAGAGTAGGAGGGAGCCAGCTATAGGTTTGTGCACCGGAAGCAGTTAAGGTTAAAACAGAGCCGGTACAAATTTTATTATCCAGAGCAGAAATTAAAGGAACAGGTTTTGGAACTAAATTAATTGGAATGGAGTTGGTGCCGCTACAGCTGCCATTACTACCGGTAACAGTATAAATACTATTTACCACGGGCATTGCTACTACCGAAAAATCTAAAGTTGTATTTAATGAAGAG
This sequence comes from Bacteroidota bacterium, assembly GCA_013816615.1. GTDB lineage: Bacteria > Bacteroidota > Bacteroidia > B-17B0 > Aurantibacillaceae > Aurantibacillus. The sequence goes on along the minus strand of JACDED010000082.1, from coordinate 17,435 downwards.
GAAGGAGCCCATGTGTAAGTTGTAGCGCCATTGGCAATTAATGTAGCGCTTTGGCCAATACAGATCAATGGATCGTTGGTTGTAATATTAATAACCGGCAACGGCACAACCGTTACCTCTACAGCAGTTCTTGGACCTGGAACGCCACAGGAAGGATCTGCAATATAAAAAGTTGTTGTTGTTGAAAGAGCAGGAGTGTTTAAGTTGGACCCCGAGCCTAATAAAATACCTGCAATTGAATCGTTATACCATTGAATGCCGCAGGTTAATGATGAGCTTAAAATGGTGCTGTTCCCTGCGCAGATGGTCATTAAAGGCGGAGCAGTATTGTTTGGTGGAAGAGCAGGGGTACATGGATTGAATTTCACAAGGAGTCCGTCATACGAACCTCCACCATATGATGGTTGATGGCTGGTAGAATTCGCGATTACAGTGCCTGTGTTGGAGGCTGTTGTTCCGGATAGATATAAATTTCCACCAGCATCTAAATAACAGACACCATAATGTTCTCGTAAAGCGCCGCCATAATATGAACCCCAAAGCCTTGTGCCAGTCGAAGTAAGTTTTGTGAAAAAGAGATCTGAAACCCCGCCACCATAAATAAATTGATAAGTGCAGGGAGTTGCAATTACCGTTCCGGTTGCGCTACTGGTTGTACCTGAAAGATAAGGATTACCGGCCCCATCTACACCACTCCAACCTTCACCGTCGTTGCCGGAACCGCCATAATAGCTTGACCATACGCGAACACCGCTACTATTTAGTTTTAATAAAAAGCAGTCAGAAGATCCGCCACCATAATTTGGCTGATGAGTTCCCGGTGTTGCAATAGCAGTACCTGCGCCAGAACCGGATGTGCCGCCTAAATACAAATCGCCGGAAGGACCTATTACGCAATTATAGAACCAATCATCATTATTTCCTCCATAATAAGTAGCCCATTGCCTTACACCTGAAGGATCAAATTTTGCTACGAAGGCATCTCCATACGATCCTCCTCCTGCATAAGAGGTTTGATGAGCGCCCGGAGTCGCAATAGTTATTGTATTATTAGATTTTGCCGCACCTAAAAGGTAAACATTACCAGCGGCATCTGCGGTACACCCGTGACCGTTATCAGTATTATTGCCACCATAAAATGTTCCCCATTGTCTAACGCCATTCGCATCAAATTTTGCAAGAAAAGCATCATAATTACCACCGGATGTGGATTGGTGGCAACCAGGCGTTGCAATAACAGTTCCGGATTGAGAAGGAGTACCCCCTGCAATATATACATTATTTGCACCATCAACACTACAGCCAATTCCCCAATCATCACCACTCCCGCCATAATAGGTTCCCCAAATGCGTGCACCTGAACCATCAAACTTTACTAAAAATGCATCTCCGCATTGGATACCACCACCATAAACAGTTTGATGAGCCCCTGGTGTGGTTATGACAGGTGAATTAGTGGATGTTGTTAAACCAAGTAAATAGCAGTTGCCAAAAGAATCTGTGCAACAATTATTGTTATAGTCGCTGCCACTACCACCATAATAAGTGCCCCATACTCTTACACCAGCACTGGTAAATTTTACCAAAAGAGCATCTCCGGGAAATGCTCCCGAACCCAAACCGCCAAACGTGCTCTGATGGCTGCCCAAAGTAGCAATGCTTAAAATATTAGTGGATCTTGATCCGCCGGCGGTGAACACATTACCCGAAAGATCTGTTGTAACAGACCAGGTCTCATCCCAGTTAGAGCCACCATAATAAGTGCCCCATGCGCGAATAAGCGGATCGATTATAAAAGCTTGTGAAGGGTCTATATTTTTAATATCAAATGAAATGATATTGTTTTTGATGATCCATTGTGCGGCAAGCTGCTTACCGTTTTGTGTAACATAAGGCGCTGCTTCTGTTATTTTACCCAAAGGCGTTTTGATAAGCAGTTCTCCTTTTTTGTTAATGCTTATTTTTTCAGCGCCTTTAAATTCTAATTGTATTTGTTTATGATCTGCGCCTGCTGCTACAATGTAATCGTATTTTAAATTGCCGCTCTTTTCGTACCATTTAAGATCAATGCCGTTGTATAAGCTTTGATAGGTAATTTGCTTGTAACTCTTAACGTTTAAAGCACCTTGCGGACAAACCTCCAGGTAATAATTGTCGTATCCTTCTATCTCTTTTTCTTTTTTAATTGCAGCTTTTGTATTTGCATTTAGCCAATTAATATCAAGGCGATATACTGTAACCTGATCAGGTATGTTTTCATTTCCTTTAGAACGTATAAGGCCTGGATTCGCTTCTTCTTTCTTCCACGAATCTACACGGCTTAATTGATAAGAGATACCATTGTTTTTTAAATGATAAACCAGGTCTCCACTTGTACCCGAAAATAAAATATCTGGCCTTGATTTATAGAATTGATCACTAACCTGGCCTTTGTTTTCTTTAAAACTAATAGTGGAGGTAGGTTCGTTTATGGCTGTGGCATCTTTTACATAAAATGTAAAAACCAAAAGTAAAATCAGTAAGATGCCAATCTTTTTCATATGTACTTGAAAGCCAATGTAAATTTACTATTAAACGGCTTAAAAAATGAGCCTTTTTAATATCTGGTTATCAAGCTGTAATAAGTGGTAATGATAAATACCTTACGTGAAAAGACTGAATTTTAGTTTAAGGGTTGTTTAGACTCATTTTCTTGTAAAAGGGCTTCTATTTTAGCTTAAATTTGTAATACCTATTATGAAAGACGTTTTTTTGGTACATATCACTTTGCCGGATGTTTTTACTCCAAAGTTTTGGGATCTTATTCCAAAACAAACGCAACGGATAAATGATCTTTTAGAAAAACGCGTTATTTTAAACTATTCTTTAGACATGGAGCGTAAGAACGTTTGGGTTTTTATTGAAGCTAACAATGAAAGCGCCGTAATGGATATTTTAAGCACTTTCCCTATCATTAAAGATGTGAAGCTGAGCATTCACGAGCTTGCATTTTACGATGCTGCACCAATCGGTTTACCTGAATTGATAATGAATTAATCAGCAAAATTTTTCCTGTATAAATTGTAATTAGAGTACTTTTTTAAGTTTTTAATAAAATGTATATTTGACCATGGCTACGACAGAAGAGGTTAAAGAATATTACAATAAATTTAAAGAACATCAAAAGCAATTAGGAATTAATATTCGTCACAGAACTATTTTTAAAAATTTAAAAAAACTAGGATTAAAAACTGACTCTAATGTTCTTGAAATTGGCTGTGGAATTGGTACTGTAAGTAATCTGATCTTAAAATATATAACAAACGGAACTTTTGTAGGTTTGGATATTAGTCCTGAAAGCATAAGTATGGCAAAAACGTTTAATGCGTTCCATAAGGAAGCAGAGTTTTTGGTAGACGATATGAGTAATTTTACACATAAAACAAAATTTGATTTTGTAGTATTTCCCGATGTTTTAGAGCATATTCCGGTTGAGCAGCATAATAATATTTTTGCAACTATTTCAAAACTCACAACAGATAATGCGGTTGTTTTAATAAATATACCGGAGCCAAATTATTTAAACTGGATGCGAGTGCACCAACCTGAAAAACTCCAGATCATTGATCAATCACTTTCTATGCAGGATCTATTAAACAATGCTTATCCCCACGGCTTTAAATTATTTTCAATGAATCCGTATAAATTACATTATACAGCTCCGGATTATTTATGCGTAGTTCTTAAAAAGAATATGGACGTAAAAGAGATTGCTGTTAAACCTTATTTAAAGAGAGCAGTAGAATCTATTAAGTCAAAAATATAATGAAAATTAATTTTGGCATGGCATGATCAGTAATTACCTGGAGCTACTCTATTCAAATTGTAAAATACTTACAAAAGATCGCAGTTATAATCGTGAAAAATTTGTTGCTATCTCAAATGAACATATTCAAACTGTTATAAAAGAAAATGGGCTGGCTTCAGAATCTGACCTTATTGATTTATTAATTTCAAAACCATTTGCATCATTAAAAAGCTTATTGGATCGCTCTAAATTTCTTTATATTTTTTATCTTGTTAATTCTTTAAATGAATATAAGCAGGAAGATAAAGATTTTGATAATTTAGGAAGATCAAAATATGAGAATTCGGTTATGAAGGATGTCGGCATCGAAAATAACCTTGTTTTACAATTGATCAAAGATTCGATTAATGAAAATGAAATACTAAAACAACTTTTTAAAATTAATAGTCACAAAAGCTATTTTTATTTAAGCCATGATATTGATTCTGTTTACGGATCATTTATGCAGGATGGCCTGTGGGCAGTTAAACATATGAGGATAGATGTTTTACTGCGCTTGTTTTATAACGCTGTTATTGCCCGTCCTGATTGGTTAAATTTTGATCTCATCATGAAAACAGAGAGCGAATATGATTTTAGGTCTACTTTTTATTGGTTGGTTAACCGGGGTAAAATAGATGCAAGGCAAACCAATTCGGATTACTCTATTACTTCTAAAAAAATTATTGACTCAATAGATTCTGTGAAAAAAAATGGCTTTGAAAACGGGCTACATAAAAGTATTTCAACAGATAGTTTTAAAAACGAATTATCTAAAATGCCAGTAAATGTTGTTGGTAACAGGTACCATTATCTTAAATTTCAATTACCAAACACATACAATAAAATTGAAGAAGCGGGCTTACAACTCGATGCCAGCCTTGGTTTTGCTGAGCATTACGGTTTTAGAAACGGTTACGGTTATCCTTTTCATCCATATAGCATGGTAACAAATAAAGCTTATTCTTTTTTGGAAGTTCCGCTAAATATCATGGACGGAACCTTTCAGGCGTACATGAAAATTCCGGTAGAAAAAACAGCAGATACGATCATAAATTTCTTAGAAAAAAATAATAACGATACATTGCTATCTGTTTTATGGCACAATACTTTTTTTACCAACTATAAATACAAAGGCTATTTAAATGAATATAAAAAGATACTTAAGTATTTATATGATATGAATTTTCAAAACATTAATCAAACTGCAATTATTAACGATTTTTCCTGGAAGATAAAATAACATACCGGCTGGCAAATGATTCTGATATAAACAGGATCAATGATTTTTATAACTACGTTTATAAAAAGAATAGAACTTATGAGCAATTTTATTGGGAGTATAATACCGCAGCTGCAGGTCGTGCTATTTATGTTATTGCAGAGTTAAACAATGCGGTAATTGGCACACAATGTGCAATACCATATTACCTGATCACAAAAAACAACGAGGAGCTATTAACAGCAAAATCAGAAGATACGTTAGTTTCACCTTTACATCGGGGTAAAAATATTTTTGAGAACATGTATAAGCTTCTTATAGAAGAATGTAAAAAAAATAACATTGTTTTTTTATGGGGTTTTACATATGCCGATAAACCCTTTCGTAAAATAGGTTTTGAAATTCCCTTCAAATCTACAATGGCTAATCTGGTAATTAATCCAACTAAGTCAGCCGCTTATTTTTATTCCATTACAGCAAAAAAAAATATAAGTAGTTATTTAAAAATCTTAGGATTATCATATGCATCATATTTTAAATTTTTATTATTAAAGATCAGAAGAAGATCAGGTTTAAAATTGCAGATAGAAAATATAGATTTTAACACTCCTGATTTTAATTATTTACAGTATCCCGGGTTGTTTGGTTTAAAGCTCGATGATAAATTTATGGAGTATCGTATTCATAAAAATCCTTATAGTAAAAGTTATAAAACGGTTTCTTTATTTGAAGAAGGTGTTCTTAAGGCTTCTGTAGTATATAATATTAATAAAGAAAAAAGAGGATTTATTATTCACTCTTATTTTGATAAAGATCTTTCAGAAAATAAATCTAAAAATTTTATAAAGGAAGCTATTTTTCAAACAGATCTAAAAAAGTGCTTTGTGATCAGGTATTGGGGATTTAAACATAATGTTCAAAATGCAGATGAGGCTTCGATATTAAAAAAGAATCATTTTGTATTTTTAAACCAGGGAATTTCTTTTGTAGGATTAAATTTAAAACAAGAAAAGCCAATAAAATTTACTGATTTTGTATTGTCACGAATGGCGTCTCAGGGCACAGACTAATTATCTTTTATTCCTCTAATAGAGTCAGAGATGAAATTATTATTATATTTGAGTAACCAATAAATTCAATAATTATGATAAAAAAAATACTTAATTTAGTTTTAATCGCTATTGCCGGATTTAGCATGCAAAATGCTATTTCCCAAACAACAGTAACAATTTTATTGTCGCAAGGTAGCGGACAAGATGCTTATTTGGCATCAGGAAGCCCTGGCACTAATTACGGCAGTCACGGTACTATCGGAGGAAATACCTGGACTTGCAATTCAATATTATGCTTATCAAGAGGCTTATTTCAATTTGATATGTCATCCATTCCTGCAGGTGCTATGATTTCAAATGCATCATTACAATTATTTGCAGATCTTAACTGGAGTTCAACACCAACTACCGGCGGCCCTAACAATGCAGGTTTTTTATCACGTGTAACCACTTCATGGGTTGAATCAGGCGTAACATGGGGCACGCAGCCAACTATAACAACAAATAACCAGGTAACTGTTCCGGGTAGCGCAACTACTAATCAAAACTACACTCTAAATGTAACTGCACTTGTTCAGGATATGTTAACGAATACAAATAATGGTTTCATGCTACAAATGCAGGATGAAGTGAATTATTATAAATCTTTAATGTTTGCATCGTCGGATAATGTTAACAGTTCAAAAGTACCCGTATTAACTATTGTTTATACCATAACTGGTATTAAAGAATTGTATGCAAAAACTGTTATGAACGTTTATCCTAATCCATTTAGCAATTCACTTAATGTTGAATGTAGTAAAGAAATGAAGCGTGTTGTGATTAGTGATATGCTGGGCAATACTTTAGTAGATGAGCACATTTCTTCTAAAAATTATAGTTTAAATAAAAAACTGGAAGATGGAATGTTTATTTTATCAGTTTATGGAGAGAATAATGAGTTTCTTACATCAAAAAAAGTAACAAACTGTAACTAAATTGTATTTAAAATGTCTGATCTAAAGAAAGGTAAAGTCCTGTATTTTTATACTGCAGAATCACCTTTTATAGAAAAAGATATTGTAATTATAAACACAAACTACTCCGTTAAGCCATTTCTGTTTAACGTGTATGATAAAAAAAAGATCCTGTTTATTGTTATTAAGCAGGGTCTTTTTTTATTTCGAAATTTGTTTTCAGCCAAAGCTGTTGTTTGTCAATTTGCAGGTTTGCACAGCGTTTTACCGGTTTTGTTTGCTAAATTGTTTTTTAAAAGATCAGTTATTGTTTCCGGTGGTACAGATTGCGTTTCATTTCCTTCCATTAATTATGGTAATTTTGCCAATAAAAATAATGCCCGGTTAACGCGTTTTTCATTTAAAAACGCATCGCTTATTTTACCGGTTCATCAAACACTTGTTTATTGCGATTATATCTATCAGAATAACGATTATAAGCACCAGGGCATTAAACAATTTATACCTGAGCTTAAAACAAAAACTTCGGTTATTCATAACGGTTATGATAATATCTACTGGCATTTTAATTTAAACACCAAGCTAAAAAAAACATTTATAACAGTTTTAGGACATGTAAATTCAAAATTCACTTTGCAATTAAAGGGAATTGATCTGTTTGTAGAAATAGCGCGTAAATTTCCGGAAGCCTCGTTTACAATTGTTGGCGGTGCTGATCTGAAACTTGAAAATAAACCGGTTAATCTTACGTTATTATCAAATATTTGGGGCACAAAAATGAACGATGTTTTCAGCGCTCATCGTTTTTATGTACAATTGTCAATATCCGAAGGTTTTCCAAATGCCTTATCTGAAGCTATGTTGTGCGAATGCGTGCCTATTGTTTCATCGGTTGGGGGTATGCCTGATATTGTGGATGATTGTGGATATATTTTAAAGCATAAAAGCATAGATGAACTTTTTGTTTTGATGAACAATGCTTTAAATAATACCAATTTGGATAATTTAGGAAAAAAGGCAAGGGAGCGTATTAAAGATAATTATACATTTGAGAAGCGAAGAGATAAATTATTGGCAGAATTAGAAGAGTTGATTTAAATGGGCGTTATAAAACGACAAGGCATAAAGAATACAATAATCACCTATATTGGTATAATCATTGGCGCAATAAATATTATTTTTATTCAGCCTAAATTATTAACCGAAGAAGAACTTGGCTTAACAAGATTGTTGTATGATTTTGCTTATTTAATAGGATTAGCGGTTCCTTTAGGACTTCCCAATATTATTGTAAAATACTTTCCTTTTTTTAAAGATAGAGAAAATAGACACAATGGATTTGCAGGTTTTGTTTTAATAATTTTCACAATTGGATTTATTATTTCTGCATCTTTATTATTGGCTTTTAAACCAAAAATTACAGATTATTATATTAAAGATGCATCACTTTTTGTAAATTATTTTATTTTTATAATCCCTTTTATGTTTATTGTTTCTGCAATAACCATTACTACTTCTTATTGTCAGTCTTTGTTCAAATCAACTATTCCATCATTTTTAAATGATATTTGTTTGCGCCTGGGCACTGTTGTTATTACGATTTTATATTTTAATAAAATTATTTCACTTGATCAATATGTATATTGTTTTATAGGTATGTATGCGATCGAACTATTAGTAATTATTGGTTATATTTTATTAATTGATAAAATTTCATTCAAGCCCAATAAAGATTTATTTAAGAAATATACACCATGGCATATGCTGAGGTTTGGGCTGCTGCTTTGTTTAGCCTCATTTGCATCAATAGCTCTAAGAAAAATAGATGTTATAATTTTAGGCGCTACCGATCTCAAATTAGTGGCAGTTTATTCAACAGCCATATTTATTGCTTCTTTTATTGAAGTGCCTTTAGGCGCACTAGATCGCATAAGTCATACAAAAATCGCAGATAACTTTGCTAAGAATAACCTGGTAGAGATCGAAAAAATTTACAATAATTCAGTTAAATATTTGTTATTGATTGGTGGCTTTTTATTTATTGGTATTAATACCTGTACAAAATATGTTTATGAAATTGGTAAACTGCCTGAATCATATCTTATTTGTATTCCGGTAGTTTATATTGTTAGCCTTGGCGCATTAATTAATATTTCTACCGGTATTAATTCTGCTATAATGTTTTATTCAAAATATTATGTTCTGGGAACAGTTTTATTAGTCATTACACTTATCGTTACTATTCTGTTAAATATATTCTTAATTCCTTTATTTGGCATTTATGGCGCGGCGATGGCTTCTGTTGCCGCCTCTTTTATTTATAACATGGTTAAATTTGTTTTTATTTACCAGAAATTTAAATTTCAACCTTATACGTCAAAATCACTTTTGATCGTAATTATTATTGTTGTTTGTTCAGCCGTTGGTTATTTTTTTCCTGAAGTAAGCCAGAACTCTTTTGTGAACTTATTTTTAAAAGGGAGTGTTGTTGCTACACTATATATTGCAGCGATTTACCTGCTAAACTTAGCTCCGGAATTTTTTACTGCAATAAATTCAAGATTGTTTAAAAAATAGTTTAATGATCCTCGTCTGAATCTTCAAAACTAAAATCTTCGCCACCTTCTTCTTCGCTTCCTTCTTCCGATTCTGTTTCTTCACCCTCTTCACCTTCAAGGCTGTTAATATCGGCTTCTTCTACGGCTTCTTCACCTGTATCAATAGTCTTGTAAATTTCTTCATCTTCAACTTCGGGCTCATTTAATAGTCCTGCCATTGCAAGATCAGGGCTAAGTTCTTCTTTAGCCATGTTGATTTGCTTATATTGTTTTGGTGCTGTACCAAAGCTTTTTATACATACAGGATAAGTAACTTTTGGACTTTCATCTGCTATCTTGATCATTTCAATTAAGAAAGACCATTGTACATTCAGATCAAAAACATATACAAAACGTTGATGTGGTTGCTCAACGAATTTGGCAATTTTTACATCTGCCATTAATTTTTTTGGATCAACTTTTTTGCGAATTTCTTCTTCATCCAAAGGCAGATCTTCTTTTTTAAGCGTGATCTCTTGTCCTTTGCGCCAGTAATCATCACTTACAAAAAATGAGGCTGAATGTTTATTGTCAAATTTAAAGCTGTCCTGAATAATATTATGGAACTGCTCAAATGTTTGAATAGTACGAATGTCAATATCTCTATAGATATCTTCATTTTCCTCCAGGTATACTCTAAAACGATAAACAGCCATTTAATTTCTTGTTTTATAGATCTCAGATTTCATGAGACCCAGTTTATTGAAAAAATGAGTAAATGATACACCTAATACACCCATCCCGTATTTTGAGCTTCTTGCAAAATTAATTGAACTTGCTTCAGGAAAATATTTGGTAGGGCAGGTAACTTCTGCAATATCAAAACCCGCGTAAAATATTTGAGAGATCATTTGATTATCAAATACAAAATCATCTGAGTTTGCATGGTAATTGATCTTTTGAATTACTTCTTTAGAAAAAGCACGATAACCGGTATGGTATTCTGATAATTTTTGGTTGATCAAAACATTTTGCGAAAAAGTTAACATACGGTTAAAAATGTATTTATACATTGGCATACCGCCTTTTAATGCGCCTTTACCAAGGATACGTGAGCCAAAAGCAACAGGGTAAAGATCATTGGCAATAAGATAACTTAAGCTATGAATTAGTTTTGGTGTATATTGATAATCCGGGTGTAGCATAATTACAATGTCACCACCCAGCTCCATTGCCTTGTCGTAACAGGTTTTTTGGTTTCCACCATAACCTTTGTTTTGCTCATGTCTAATTACATGTTTAATACCAATACTTCTTGCTACTTCAGAAGTATTGTCTTTACTGTGATCATCAACCAAAACAACATCATCAACAATATCAAAAGGAATCTCGTCGTACGTTTTTTTCAACGTAAGGGCAGCATTATATGCAGGTAAAACTGCAATTATTTTTTTTCCATTAATCATAAGCAGCAAAAATAACAAAGTTTAGTTAATTTATCACACTAAAAATAACTAAATTAATGTAATTTTAAGCCAATTATTGTGTTACTTAAAAAACTACATACCCTAACGCTAAAGTCGTTTTTACCCCCATTTATCTCAACACTATTTATTAGTGTGTTCTTGTTTTTTTTGGTAACCATTGTTATTACTTATTTGGACGAATTTATTGGCAAAGGCTTAAAGACTTTTGATCTTATTAAATTGTTTGGCTATGCCTGGATCAGCCTTATCCCTCAATGTATTCCACTGGCGGTACTCCTGGCATCTATTATGGGTTTTGGTAATTTGGCCGAAAATTATGAATTGGCAGCCATGAAATCTTCAGGATTGTCGCTTTTTCAGATAATTAAACCCGTATTTGTTTTTATTGTTTTGCTTGCTGCTACTACTTTTTTGTTTAACAATTTTATTTTGCCGGTTGTGCATTTAAAATTTCAATCCTTGCTTTATGATATCCGTCAAAAAAAGCCTACTGTAAATATCAAAGAGGGTATTTTTTATAATAAAATTGATAATTATACGTTGCGAGTTGGAAAAAAGTCGGCCAATAAAGATACTTTAAAAGATATTTACATTTACGATCATAGCGCACACCAGGGTAATAATGTGCAAATGTATGCGAAGTCGGGAAAGTTAACCACCACTGCCGATACAAGTGCACTGGTGCTTATACTAAGAGATGGCAATCGTTACGAAGAGGTTATAAACCAATCAGGCTCAGCACCAAATAAAAAACCTTTGGCCCAGTTAAATTTTAAACAACTACAGGTAAATATTGAGTTGGTGGATTTTAAATTAAAGCGTACAGACGAGAATCAGTTCAAAGGCCATGAAGAGATGATGAACATCTGGCAAATAGATTCAGTGGCCGATTCTACAAAACGTATGCTCGATAAGCGTTTTCATGAATTGGAAAGGCAATCGAGGCTGTTTTTTTACGGCCGTACATCTACGCTTGTCAATAAGCCTGCTAAACAAAAAACGAGCTCCATAAAACAATTTTACGATAGTTTAAGTCCTGTCGATCATCATAGAAGTATAGAAAATGCTTTAAATATTGCCCGCTCAGCTGCCAGTTATATTGATTCTGCAGAACAAAATGAAAAGTCTGAAACTGCAAGTATTGATAGTATGTTGGTTGAATGGCATAAGAAAATTGTAGTGTGTTTTGCCTGTATTATTTTATTTTTTGTAGGCGCACCATTGGGTGCAATTATTAAAAAAGGAGGTTTGGGATTGCCGGTGGTGGTTGCCGTATTTTTCTTTTTAGCGTATTTTATTTTAACCGAAGCTTATACAAGTTTGGCCTATGAAGGCACAATGCCTGTATGGCAGGCCATGTGGGCACCCTTGTTCATATTTGCGCCCATAAGTGTTTTTTTAACCTATAAGGCAGCAAAAGATTCAGCTATTTTTGATATCACTATTTATTATTTGTGGATAGAAAAATTATTTAAAAAGAAAAAACGTGCTTAAGATACTTCAGATAAGCAATAAGTCACCTTACCCGCCAAACGATGGAAGTAGTATTGCTATTTACAATATGGCTCAGGGTTTGATAGATAATGGCGCCCAACTTTATTTGCTTGCAGTTAATACAAAAAAACATTTTAAAAATGACGCGGAAGTGCCCGAGGATTTTAAAAAAAACTCGCATTACACATCTGTTTATCAAAATACCGATACGAGTGCTTTTGGCGCCCTTGCAAATTTGTTTTCATCAGGTTCATATTTTGTTTCTAGATTTTATTTTCCTGAATTTGAAAATAAATTAATTGAAGTTTTAAAACAAAATATTTTTGATGTTATTCAGATAGAAGGCGTATTTATGGCTGTTTATCTTGATGTAATGAGAAAATACAGTAAAGCAAAAATAGTTTTAAGAGCGCATAATGTTGAGCATTTAATATGGGAAAGACATTTAAAGAACTCGAAAAAAAGCATTCTTAATTCATATTTATCAATTCAAAATAAACGTTTAAAAAAGTTTGAAATTGAAGTTATTGATAGAATTGATGCCATCGTTACAATTACCGATTACGATAAATTGCTGTTTGAAGGATTGGGTTTTAAAAAAAGTATATTTACCTGTATTACCGGTGTTGATGTTGCGCAGTATCAAACCAAACAAAACTTACAGTTAAAACCAAGAACAGTATTTTATTTTGGATCTATGGATTGGATGCCCAACCAGGAAGCTGTGAAATGGTTCTTGGATAATTGCTGGCAAAAAATAAGTAAAGCTGTGCCTGATGCAAAATTTGTAATTGCCGGTCGGGGCATGCCGCAAAGTTTTTTAAAATTAAATTTACCAAACGTATTAGTTATTGAAAATGTAAAGGATGGTAAAGCATTTTTTGAACAACATAAAATAATGGTTGTTCCCCTTTTATCAGGTAGCGGCTTGCGTATTAAAATTATCGAAGGTATGGCATACGGCAAACCTATCGTGAGTACATCTATTGGTGCCGAAGGTATTTACTGTGATCCTAATGAAGATATTATAGTAGCAGATCAGCCGGATGATTTTAGTAAAGCTGTAATAGAGTTGTTGAATGATCCTGCAAAACGTGAAAGGCTCGAAAAAAGAGCGTCTGCATTTGCTTATAAAGAATTTGATAATAAAAATGTAGTATCAAAATTAGTACAGTTTTATAATACCTTATTGAATGCATAATTTTTTAGTTATACTTTTTATTTGTTCGGTATTTTTAATACTTCAATCGTATTTATTCTATCCTTTATGGATGATATTATTTACCCGTAAAAATAAAAAAGATCACGACACATATTCTGCCAATAATGAATTACCAACTGTTGGTATTTTAATTGCTGCTTATAATGAAGAAAAGATCATTGGCGAAAAAATAATCTCTGTTTTTAAAACAACATATCCGTCAGCAAAAATAAATGTATATGTTGGTTCAGATGCATCAAACGATAAAACTGATGAAATAATAAGCGAACTTTCTAAAATATATCCTAATTTAAATCTTATAAAATTTGGTGGCCGTACAGGTAAAGCCAACATTATTAATGCTCTTGCCGAAAAGGCAAATGAAGAGATCTTTATTTTAACCGATGCAAATGTGATCTTTAAAGAAAATACTATATTTAATTTAGTACGCCATTTTAAAGATCAAAACTTTGCACAGGTATGCGCCAATATTATTAAAGTTTCAGGTAACGATCTTGGTATTGCAAAACAGGAAAAATCATACATTGTTTTTGAAAACAGGATAAAGTATGCAGAGTATGTAAACTGGAATATTGTAATGGGAGCAGAAGGTGGTTGCTACGCTATTCGTAAACAATTTTATGCACCTGTACCAAAGAACTTTTTTATGGATGATTTTTATATTACTATGAATGTTATTGAAAAAGGTAAAAAAATTGTTTTTGATAAAGATGCGATCTGTTACGAAGATGTTCCTACACAGGCAAAAGAAGAATTTAAACGTAAGGTACGGATCTCAATTGGAAATTTTCAAAACCTGTTCCGCTATAAAAAATTATTATGTTCTTTCTGGAAAGGCAGTGCAATTGCTTTTTTATCGCACAAAGTGTTGCGTTGGTTAACACCATTTTTTCTTTTAGTATGTTTAATTTGCTCTGCAGCATTATTGTTTCATTCGCCCGTATTTTTAGTTTTATTTATTGGCCAGGTAGTGCTAATGTTGTTTCCGGTATTGGATCTTATCTCTCCTTTCAAAATTTCGATATTTAAATTTATTAGCCATTTTTATTTTATGAACCTGGCTTTGCTAAAAGGCTTTTTTATGTTTGCAAAAGGTATTGAAACAAGCATCTGGCAACCAACACAACGAAATGTTCAATAAATTTTTTCATATATTATTTTTTGTTTTTTTAAGCTCTTTTTTTTTAGCGCAAACTAAAAAAAATGTACCTGCTGTTAAAACTGCCACCCAATCGCCAGTAAAAGCTATAAATATTTTACATGGTAACCTTTCTTACGATGAAAGTAAAAGCAGTGCCAAGCTCTTAACCAACAATGCTGTATTCGAACACGATGGCGCTATTTTAAATTGTGATACAGCCTGGTTATACGATAAAGAGAACAGGATGGATGCTTCCGGGCATGTCGTTATTACTAAAGGAGACAGTATTAAGGTAACCGGTGGCAAGTTGCAATACGACGGTAAAACAAAAATGGCAACATTACAAAATAGTGTTACCTGTACTGAAAAAGATATGGTACTCACTACTAATTTACTTACTTATGATGTCGGCAATGGAATTGCTAATTATTATGATGGAGGGAAAATTGTAAACAAAGAAAATACGTTAACGAGTAAGAACGGCCATTATTATTCTGCTACAAAGGACGTAGCTTTTCACTATGATGTTGTACTTACAAATCCTGATTATACAATGAAATCAGATACACTACGCTACAATACCATAAACAAAACAGCTTACTTTCTGGGGCCAAGTATTATCATTAGTAAAACAGATTATATTTATTGTGAGAACGGTTGGTACGATACAGATAAAGAAAAAGCGCAGTTTAGTATCAATGCTTTGCTAGTAACATCACAGCAAAAACTTACCGGTGATAGTTTATTTTACGATAGGAATAAAAAAGAGGGTAAGGCTTTTAGAAATGTTCGTTTAACAGATACTTCTCAGAAGTCAATTATTTTTGGAGGTTATGCAGAATTTAAGCAGGAAAAATCAGAAGCTATAGTAACAAAAGATCCTGTATATGCACGCATTCTTGATAACGACACTTTATTTATTGCAGCCGATACTTTGTATCATCGCGATCTTGATTCGGTAGATAATTTTTTAAATGCCTATCACAATGTAAAAATATTTAAGAGCGATCTACAGGCAATGGCCGATTCAGCTTCCTTAAACACAAAAGATTCTTTATTGCAATTGTTTAAAAACCCTATGCTTTGGAGTAAAAGATCACAAGCAACAGCAAAATTGATAAAAGTATACATTGGCAAAAGCACTATAAATGGTTTTAAATTAGAAAGTAATTCATTTTTAATTCAGCAGGTTGATTCGTTGGATGCTGATAAATTTAACCAGCTCACAGGCCGTAGTATTGAAGGATTGATACGACATGACACGATCCGAAAAGTAATTATTAATGGAAACGCAGAAGCTTTGTATTATGTAAAAAATAAGAACGCTATCGCTGGTCTAAATAAAACCACCACTTCAGAGATCAATATGTGGTTTAAAAACGATGATATAGAACGTGTAACATTAAAGCCGCAGGTGGATGGAAAAGTAACGCCAATTAAAGATGTAGATGCGGAGAGTACACGGATAAAAGGTTTTAACTGGCAATACAATAAAAGGCCAAGATCAAAACAGGAATTACATACTGTAAAAAAAGAAATTCCTAAGGAGGAGAAAAAGGAAAAAGAAAAAGGTAAAAAGAAGAATTAGTCTTTATAAAATAACGCTTTTAATTCTGTGGCTTCTTCCGGCTTCATTCTGCCACCAAGTATCAACGATAATTGTCTTCTTCTTAAAGCACTGTCAAAACGTTTTTTCTCCTCTTCTGTTTCCGGTTCAATTGGTGGAACAGGCAAAGGTTTACCGTTTTGATCAATAGCTACAAAGGTTAAAATTGCTTCATTACATTTTGTTTTTTCACCTGTTTTAGTGTCTTCAACAAACACATCCACAAAAATTTCCATACTGGTTGAAAAGGCACGACTCACTTTTGCTTCCAGTGTAACTATACTGGTTTGTTTAATAGGTTTATCAAACGATACCTGGTTAATAGAAGCTGTTACTACAACATGGCCGCAGTGGCGTTGTGCCGCTATAGCCGCAGTTATATCTACCCATTGCATTAGCTTACCTCCAAATAAATTTCCAATATTATTGGTATCGTTTGGTAATACTACTTCAGTATTAATTGTTACCGATTGGGATGGTTTTTTTGCTTTCATGTTGTTGCTGATTAATATGTATAAAAACTAGTGTAAAATTAGTCATAATACTTTATTTTTGTAGTATGGATTTAGCATATATAAAAGCATTGCACATAATATTTGTAATTTGTTGGTTTGCAGCCTTATTTTACATGGTTCGTTTATTTATCTACTGCACCGATGCTCAAAATAAAGACGAAATAGCACGTCCTATCTTAACGCAGCAATTACTGTTCATGCAAAAAAAATTATGGTATATCATCGGTTGGCCGTCAATGATAGGTACTTATATTTTTGGTTTTTGGTTGATATTTTCAAACGCTGCGTTTTATTTTTCACAGCCCTGGATGTGGTTAAAATTAATTGTAGTTGGGCTTTTAACTTTATACCATTTGGAATGTCAACGCATTCTTAGA
>JACDED010000081.1 GCA_013816615.1 Bacteroidota bacterium | reverse complement strand
ACTCAAAGGTTTAGGACTAAAACGACAAAATACTGTCTATGATTTTAAAATTTTTGTCGCGAAACAAAATCAAAAAAAACTTATCGGAGTTTTGCAGCGCTCTCAATATGTATTCACCAAATTATAGAGGCATTTGGTTTCCTATAGGTTTCCAGAAAAATAAATCTTCTGTGTAATCCGCGAAATCTGTGGCTTACTTTTCGATTCGTAAAAAATTCGTATAAATTCTTAAGATTCGTAGACCTTTGTTCCCTCAGTACAATTTGTACAAATATCTATTTGGTTCCTGCTCTTTAATATAGAACGACGGAAGCTATTATATGATTCCGAGAACCAAATGCTCTCAAAAGTATCTTTTTCTAAATTGCCCAATTTGTATTTGGCATCTTTATCAAAACAACAAGGCACAATTTTTCCGTCCCAGGTAATTACACAACCCTGCCACATACGCCAGCATTGGTTTAATAACTTATTTTTTAGTTCAAATTTTCCCGAATCGTTCTTTTTATAACGCGCATATTCCTCTGTTTCCGGAATAAGATCGTGTCCGTTCTCAAAATCGTAGATCTGTGCAGTTTTTATTTTAACCTCATTCACTCCCAGTTCTTTCCCTAATTTTTTTACTGCTTCAATTTGGTGCTCATTGGTTTTAAAAACCACAAATTGCCAAACAATATGCGGCGAAGTACTTTTTAAAAGTTTTTTTTGTTTTAAGATCTCTTTAGTGCCTTCAATTACTTTGTTATAATTGCCACCAATGCGGTATTTTTCATAAACTTCTTGTGTAACACCATCCACCGAAATAATTAATTTATCAAGTTTACTCTCAATTGTCTTTTTTGCGTTCTCTTCGGTTAAATAATGTGCATTGGTGCTGGTTATTGTAAAAATATTTTGTGAATTGGCAAAACTCACCATTTTTAAAAAGTCCGGGTTCAAATAAGGTTCACCCTGAAAATAAAACGTAAGGCTATGCAAATGTTTTTTAGTTTGAAGAATGATCTTCTCAAACAATTGATTTTGCAGCATACCGGTTGGCCTTGTAAATTCACGCAAACCACTTGGGCATTGCGGGCAACGTAAATTACAGCTGGTGGTAGGCTCAATGCTTATAAAAAAAGGTAACGCGGTTTGTACCGGTTTATTTATTAAACGCGAATAATAAAAACCAAAAGCCAGCTTTATAAAGTTGTATACTTTATAAATTGAGAGTTTTTTTAATATTTTAAGATAATAGCTTAGCAATGCGATATGTAAAGATATGCTAATAACCGTAAATAGACAGTAGAATTTCGACTGCAAATCAATATTTGTATTCATCTTTGATTGTACTCGATTTTGCGGTCTTCAAAATATCAAATGATATTTATCCAGTCCTCAAATCTGCGTTAACCAAATCCAAACCCAAATATTGTTTTTCGCTAAGAAATCAACTCTCTATTTTACGGTTTAATGGAATAATGTTTTACTTTTACAGCTGTTAATTAATGGCAAAGCAGGTAGTAAAAATAGTTTTAGCGGTTCTTTTTATTCTTTTATTAGAAAGATGTGCCCAGATTGGATCATTAACCGGAGGCACACGTGATACAACTCCTCCAAAATTATTGGAAGCCATTCCCGCAAACAAAACAATTAATTTTAATTCAGACCAGGTAATTTTAAAATTTGATGAGCATGTAAAACTTGCCGACCTGCCCAATCAACTTATTATATCGCCCAAACTAGGTTTTGATCCCGATATACAAGCCGAAGGAAAAAAAATAATCATCTCGTTTAATAAACAAACACTTTTACCAAACACTACTTATCGTTTTTATTTTGGTAAAGCCATTATTGATATGACGGAAGCAAACCCGATCGAAAATTTTGAATATGTATTTTCTACCGGCAATACTATCGATTCACTCAAAATAAAAGGTATTGTACTCAACGGATTTAATAATAAACCAGAAAAAGACATTATAATAGGATTATATAATAAGGTGGAATATGTAGATAGTTTACCTTACAAAAAAACACCTAACTATATTACCAGGACATCTGAAAGCGGAGAATTTGCATTTGGTAATTTACCCCATGCTACATATAAGGTATATGCTTTAGCCGATAAGAACAAAAATTACTTGTATGATGGCGATATTGAACGTATAGCCTTTAATGATTCTGAACTTGATCTTAGTTCAGATACAAGCATTACACTTAACCTATTTAAAGAAGAAGCGCCAAAAGCGTTCATTAAAAAAACAAATTCACCTTATTATGGCTTTAGCCAGGTTATTTTAAATAAAAAAAGTGTTTTAGACTTAAAAACATTAAATAAAGAAGATGCGGGGAACATTTTTGAAACCAATGTGGGGAAGGAAAAAGATACTTTATCCTTTTACTACAAAAATTTGAAAGACACTTTAGTGATAATGGTTAAAAACCTATCCTACAAAAAAACAGATACTATTAAAGTACAATTACCAAAAGTAAATTCAGGAAATAAAGCAGGAAATAAAAAAATGGTTACTTTCTCAAGTAACGCTGCTACAGGCAAGTTGGCCATTAACACGCCGCTTCAGCTTAGTTTTTTAAACTGGATGGATACTTCAAAAACCAATATGAGCAAACTTAAACTTACAAGTAAGAAAGACAGTTTGATATCAGAACAAGCTTTAAAGTACAAATGGATAAACATTAACACACTTGAAATTGGCAATAAACTAAAACAAGGACTTGATTATTCATTAAAAGTAGACTCAAATGCTTTTTTTGATGTTAATCGCAACAAAAATGATAGTTCATTGATCAATTTTCAAACTCAAAGTGAAACTGAACTTGGAAAATTAAGCTTAAAACTACTTTTTAATAAGAAACAAGGTTATTTAGTTCAGGTAATAAATGATCAGGAACAAATTATAAGAGAACAATTTATTGCGTTTAGTTTATCAGGTAGTAACGCTGCAACTATTGATTTTACTAATGTTGCGCCGGGTACATATAAAATTAAAATTGTGTTTGACGTAAATGAAAATAAAAAATGGGATACGGGTGATCTGAATTCAAAAATTCAACCCGAACATGTTTTTATTCATCCAAAACCGATAAAAATTTTAGCAGACTGGGAAATTGAAGAAGAAATTTTGATCAAAGAATAAAAAAATCTTTTTTGGGTTTTTAGGCTCTTTTTCCGAAAAAATGAAATCATTTTTTTTAATTAAATCACACGATGCCTTGAAACACTAGTAAAATCAATACGCGCCAGCCTTCATGAAATTATTTTTTTATTTAAAAAGTCATATTGTAATTATTGATCAGGGTATCAGATTCCGCTATTAACAATTTCAACAAAGCAATGTTGAAAAAATAATGACTTAATAATTAGATAACTCTGAAAAATTTATTTACTTCGTATCAACAAATCTCAAAAACAAAAAAACCATGGCAAAAAAAGCAACAGCTAAAAAAGCTACAGCAAAAAAAAGCGCTCCTAAGAAAGCAGCTAAAAAAGGTGCAAAAAAGGCAGCAAAAAAAGCTCCTAAAAAAGCAGCTAAGAAAAAAACTGCAAAAAAAGCAGCTAAGAAAAAATAAGAAAGAAGCCCCGCAAAAGCGGGGTTTTTTTTTGCCCTTTTGTTTTTGTGTCCTGCAAAAATTAATCATCTCGAAATTTAATTTATATTTACACTATTATTAAAACTAGAAAAGAGATGAAAAAACTAATCAACTTATTATCCATTGCCCTTATCACATCAACCGTAATTTCTTGCGGTGGCAAAAAGGCAGAACAAGAAGCAATAGTTGCCCCACAAGGCATGAATGTTTTAGACCTTAGTAAATACGGAAAGCCATTTGCCATTTTTGTGCCGGATACCGTTGCTGCAAAACTTGAAATTATTGAACAATCTTCAGGCTCATTAGATATTAAAGTAGGTACCAACTTTGCCATTACAATAAATGAACAGGCTGCCGATCTTGATCTGAAGAAAAAAGACATTAAAGAAGACGAGGTTTTAAAATTCAAGAACTATGTTGTTGAAGAACCAACTGCAATTTTCTGGGAAAGTGAGATCGTTAAACCTGAATTTCATTTCGTGGTTAACCAAAAAATAGGAAATACTGACTATTGTATCGAAGATCTTAAAAGTACCGATGCTGAACCTTTTGATAAAGCAACAGCTCAAAAAATGTTTGACAGTGCAAAAGCCATCAAAGAAATTAAAAAAGAAGAAAAATCATAATTCTTATATAATTAAAAGAAAAAGCCGTTTCGACACACGAAACGGCTTTTTTGTTTTCGCACCTTAAAAAAACAGCTATCCGCGTTGCACTACAAAATTAAAATCCTCATTTATAAGCTATAAACTGCGGTTTTAATTTTTTGTGCGCCTTCTTAACTGTCTTTTTAAAGGCGCTCCTGTTCTTGTCACTATTAACAATACTGACGAATTATTAACACATTGATAAACCTTAAAAAGTTTTTCTAATATTTGTCCCCAGTCAAACTTATTACTATGTCAGAAGAATTTGAAAAAAATGAAAGTGGAGATCTGTTCTCAAAATCTGTAAGGGCCGGAAAGCGCACTTATTTTTTTGATGTGAAGAGCACTCGTGGAAATGATTATTACCTAACTATTACTGAAAGTAAAAAACGTTTTGGTACTGATGGCAAATTTAGCTATGAAAAGCACAAGATCTTCTTATATAAAGAAGACTTCGAAAAATTTGTAGAAGGGTTAAATGAAGCGGTAGCTCATATTAAAGAAAACGCTCCTGAAATTGAACCAAGAAAAGAACACGGTGAGCACAGTGAACACAATAACACCGAATCAACAAGTTCTGAAGTGAACTTTGAAGATCTTGGAAAATAAAGATATTACTAAACACAAAACGAAGAAGCGGATCCGAAAGGGCCGCTTTTTTATTTTAATAAGATCAGTGCTTCTTTTAAAATAAGTTTTTCCCACAATGCATATTCTTTGCCCGAAGGATGAAGTCCATCAACCGCTACTAAAGTTGCATCATCCTTCATAGCTTTCGAAAGATCGTAAATATCAACCAGGGGTAATTTTCTTTTTTTGGCCTCTGCAATAATAACTGCATTAAATTCTGCAATTCCTTTTTCAATATCGCGGCCATTACCATAATTTTTCCCTTGCGGTGTTGCTCCAAAATCCGGAATAGTAATTAAAATAACTTTTTTCTTATCAGGAATTGTTTTTTGAACCTCGTCCAAAATAAAAATAAGGTTCTTTGTAAACGTTTCTTTCGAAACACCCCTCACCCAATCATTCACGCCAATTAAAACAGTAACAAGATCAGGTTTTAGTTTTTTTACCAGGGGTAATTCGTTATCGATCAGGTTTTGGGTACTAAATCCATTTCTTGCCGGGTTATCCAACAATTTACATTCTATTTTATTTTCCAATAAATGATTGGTCAATAGTACAGGCCACGATTCTTTTTCGGTTGCGCCGGTACAGATTGTATAAGAATCGCCAAGCGGCAAATAAATTGTTGTTTTTGGGGGCTGCATTTTAAAAGCTGCAAAAATTAAAATAACTAAAAATAATATCTGGTAAACGTATTTTCGTTGCATATACTAATTTACGATTTATACTATATTTTGGATTTAGTCATTTACCTATCTGCTCCTTAAAAATAACTAACTTTATGCCCGCAATGAAACTTTTAATACTTGATAATTATGATAGCTTTACCTACAACCTGGCGCATTTGGTTGAAAAAGTAAGCACTATTGATTTTGATGTAATTAAAAATGATAAAATAAGCATTGAAGAAGCAAACAGCTATTCAAAGATCATGCTTTCACCAGGCCCGGGTTTACCAAAAGATGCCGGCATTATGCCTGAGTTGATCAAAAAGTATTATTCCACAAAAGAAATTTTAGGTGTGTGTTTAGGCTTTCAGGCAATAGGCGAACATTTTAATTCTCCATTAAAAAATTTAGAAACTGTTTTTCATGGCCTGGCCACACCAATTAATGTAATTGAAAAAGATGCGCTTTTTAAAGATTGTCCAACCCGATTTAATGTTGGCAGATATCATTCGTGGGTGATTGATGAAAATAAAATAAATGCTGATCTTATTATTACAGCAAAAGATGATCAGGGAAAAATTATGGCCGCCAGGCATAAAACATTTAATGTAACAGGCGTTCAGTTTCATCCCGAATCTATTCTTTCTGAATATGGCGAAACGATCATTAAAAATTGGCTGTATCTTTAACCACCAAGAACACAAAGTTTTTCACTAAGTGCACGAGGTTTAATTTTCTTTGTGATCATTGTGTCCTCTTAGTGTACTTTGCGATTAGATGTTCATTATTATTCATTTTTTACTTAATTTTAAGCATGCCCGTTATAAGATCATTAGGATATAATATTACTATTGGAAAAGACGCTTTAAAAAAACTTTCTGCTTTTTTAAAAAGTGCCAAATACTCATCGCATGTTATTATTTGTGATGAAAACACCTTACAGTTTTGTTTACCTACTTTAATAATGGCTTGTCCGGCATTAAACGAAGCCGAGATAATTGAGCTTGAAAGTGGTGAAGAAAGTAAATCGTTGGATTTTAGCGCTCATATCTGGCAAACATTAATTGAAAATAAAGCCGATAAAAATTCACTGATCATTAATTTAGGTGGTGGCGTAGTAAGCGATCTTGGTGGCTTTTGTGCTTCGACCTATAAAAGAGGAATTGACTTTATAAATATTCCAACATCGTTATTGGCAATGGCCGATGCAAGTATTGGTGGAAAAACCGGGATCGATTTTGCGGGACTAAAGAACTCAATTGGCACTTTTACGCAACCAAAAGCAGTTTTTGTTTATCCCGAGTATTTAAAAACCTTACCGCAACGTCATTATAAAAACGGTTTAGCCGAAATTTTTAAAATTGCTCTTATTTCGGATAAAGTTTTTTGGAATGGCTTAAGAACTTTAAAGCCTGATCATAATGCTGAGCAATTACTCACAAAAAGTATAACATTAAAAAATAAGATCGTTTTAAAAGATCCTTTTGATAAAGGCGCGCGTAAGATCTTAAACTTTGGGCATACCATTGGCCACGCTATAGAAGCATTGCTTCTTGGTACGCTTAACGAATTATTGCATGGCGAAGCTATTGTAATTGGCATGCTGGTAGAAACACATATTGCTTGGCAAAAAAAGCTGATCACGCAGAAAGAGCTTGAAGACATTAATTCGACCTTTAAAAAAGTATTTGAACCGGCAAAAATTGAATTGGCCACTACCCCTATTCTGGAATTATTAAAGAACGATAAAAAAACATCTAAAAATAAATTCCGCTTTGCTTTGGTTAACAAAGCTGGTGCAGGAAAAATTGATGTGGAAGTTAACGAAACACATATTAAAAAAGCTTTCGACTATTATAATACTTCAAACTAATGCTAATACTTAAAGCGCCCGAACAAATTTTAAATTCAACCATCCACCTTCCGGGTTCTAAAAGCATTAGTAACCGTTTTTTAATTCTTAAAGAAGTAGTAGCAATTAATCTTACCCTTGAAAATATTTCTACTTCAGTAGATACCCAACATTTACAAAAAGCACTTGAGCAGATAAAAAATAAAAGCGGTTCAACTATTGATATTGGCCACGCCGGAACAGATATGCGCTTTTTAACTGCTTATTTAAGTTGTACAGAAGGTGAATGGATCTTAACCGGATCAGACAGGATGAAACAAAGGCCAATTGGTGAATTGGTAGATGCGTTAAAAGAATTAGGTGCTGATATTACTTATATTGAAAACGAAAATTTCCCTCCCTTAAAAATTAAAGGCAAAAAATTAACCGGTGGTAAAATTGAAATGGATGGGAGCATTAGCAGCCAATTTATCTCCGCCTTATTATTAGTTGCTCCAAAATTTGAAAATGGATTAGAGCTAACGTTAAAGAATGATATTGTTTCCTGGCCCTATATTAAAATGACCACAGATCTTTTAAGTGAGTTTGGTGTACAAGTTTCGAAAAATTTAAATACAATAAGCGTTTCTAAATCTTTAATCATTAATCTTAAATCTTTAATCCTTGTAGAGTCCGATTGGTCAGCCGCATCTTATTGGTACAGTTTAATTGCTTTGAGTAAAAATGCAAGCATTACCTTAAAAGGTTTAAACCGATCTTCTTTACAAGGCGATTCTATTTTACCGGAAATTTATAAAGAGTTTGGTGTTTCGTCAGAATTTAAACAAGACGCACTCATTCTTACAAAAAATTCAAGTCCTGCAAAAAACTTCGCATACGATTTTACTAATTGTCCTGACCTTGCGCAAACAGTTGCAGTAACTTGTTTTGGTTTGGGCATAAAAGCAGAATTAACAGGCTTAAAAACCCTTAAAATAAAAGAAACAGATAGGATCTCTGCTTTAAAAACAGAACTGGAAAAGTTTGGAGCTGATGTTAGCATTACAGAAAACTCTATATTGATAAATAACACAAGACTCAAGATACAAGACAGACTATTGACCATTGAGACTTATAACGATCATAGGATGGCTATGAGTTTTGCCCCGCTGGCATTGGTTTACGGACCGCTCAATATCCAAAATCCCGAGGTTGTTTCAAAATCATACCCTTTATTTTGGGAAGATTTGAAATCAGTTGGTTTTAGTGTAAATTTGCAGCCATAAATGGCTTTTTTCGGTTCAGATAAATCTACAAAAACAGAAGGTAAAGAAATGTCGTTCCTCCAGCATTTGGAAGAATTTCGCTGGCATTTGGTACGTAGCGCTCTTGTTATTATGGTTTTTGCTATTGCCGCTTTTTGTTTAAATGATTTTGTTTTTGATACCATAATTTTTGGGCCCTTACGACAGGATTTTATTTCTTACAAAGTGTTATGCAGCCTAGGCCATAAAATTGGCGCGGGTGATGTAATGTGCATGACAATTAAGCCTGCGCATCTACAAACTTTAAGTGCATCCGAACAATTTTTTAATCATATGTGGATCTCGTTTTTGTGCGGGATCATTCTTGGTTTTCCGTTTGTGTTATGGGAGTTATGGAAATTTGTACGCCCGGCTTTAAAAAATAAAGAAATTGGCCCGGTAAAAATATTTGTAGTGATTGCTTCTGTTTTATTTTTAATCGGGATCTTCTTCGGTTACTTTTTGCTGTTCCCAATGAGCTATAACTTTTTGATTAACTACCAGGTTTCATCAAGCGGCATTGTTCAAACACAAAATACATTTGATGATTACATCTCTTTAATAAGCACAATGACATTAGTTGCTGGAATTATTTTTGAAATGCCCATACTGGTTTATTTTTTAACACGCATGACGCTTTTAACACCGGAGTTCATGCGTAAATACCGTAAGCATGCTGTTATTATTATTTTAATTGCTGCGGCAGTAATTACACCAAGTCCGGATGTTACATCGCAAATGGTAGTAGCTATACCTATGTACCTGTTATATGAGATAAGCGTTTTTGTTTCGCGCTGGGTTATGAAAAAACATAATTTAAATTAATTTTGAAAAACCGTATAAAATATAGTTTGCTATTATTATGTATTATTAGCAAACTATTTTTGTTTAGTGCTGATCTTAAAGAAAGGGTCAATTTTGGCTCAAACCCTGGTAACTTAAAGCTATTTACCTTTAATGATTCTCTTGCAAAAAACAAGCCTATTGTATTTGTATTGCATGGTTGTGTTCAAAATGCAGAGAAGATCGAAGAACTATCAGATTGGAAAAAGGCCGCAATAAAAAATGATTTCGTGGTTTTTTATCCTCAGCAAAAGATCATTAACAATGCATCTAACTGTTTTAATTTTCTTTTAGAAAGTGATATTAATAAGAACGGCGAATGCTTGTCTATTTATCAAATGATACGTTATGCTATTGATACTTTAAAAGTAGATTCAACACATGTTTTTCTTTACGGTGCTTCTGCGGGAGCATGCATGAGTGAAGTTGTTTGTGCAAACTATCCCTGGCTTATTAATACTGCAGCCATTTGCGGCGCAATACCTTACAGAACATATGCGGGTTTAAAAGCAGTAAACCTTTTAGGCAAAACCCAAATAAAACCTGCAAAAGAATGGGGCGATCTTGTGAGAAATCAAAATACTTTTTATTCGGGAAAATATCCACGCATCATTCTTGCTCTTGGCACAGAAGATTTCGTAACCGATTATGGTTACGCTAGCGAGATCATTAAACAATGGACAAGCGTCCATGCTATTAGTGCTCAGCCAACTGATAGCGTTCTTAAATTTGAGAATAACGACAAAGTAGAACGTTATGTTTATGGCAAAGGCAAAGAAACTCTTATATTTTACAAGATAAAAGATGTAAGTCATACCCTACCTGTTGATGTTGGCAATGGCGAGAAGCAGGGAGGTAAAGACAGAATATTTTCTACCGATATTAATTTTTTTCTGACCTATTATATTGTAAAAGATTTTGGTTTAATAAAATAATTATGAGCGAAAAAGTAAAAGAATTTAATGAGTACCGTTCAAAAATGAACGACGTTATTTTAGGAAAAGATAACCTGGTAATTAAGCGTCTTTTTAACCTGGACACACAAACCTATTCAGAAGGTGCTTTAAATGTAAAAACAAAAGAAATGCTTGGTCTTGTGGCAAGCATGGTATTGCGATGTGATGATTGCATAAAATATCATTTAGAAAAATGCAAAGAGCAAGGTTGTACTACCGAAGAAGTTTATGAAATTTTTGCAGTTGCAAATATTGTGGGAGGAACAATTGTTATACCCCACACACGCCGTGGGGCAGAATATTGGGAAGAATTGAATAAATAAAAAGGAGCAGGTATTTTTATAAGCTTGGGCTTAATGATGCTGTTAGGTTTACCAACAATTACTTATTTCTATGCAAAGCAATTAGGGCGTGATCCAAAAAAATGGTTTTTAATAGGAATTATTTTACCGGGTGTAGCAACTCTGATACTATCTTTTTTGCCCGATCTATCTGAAGAAAAGAAAAAAGAAGAAATAGAAAATAATTTATAAACGTCTTTTGGGCGTTGCCTACGGCCCGGGCTGCTGCGGGGTTCGCTTCACTACCGTGCTCCACTCCGTTGCGCACCAAGCCCTTCACATCCCTAACGCAAAATTTCCGGATTAATTAACCGCGTCTAATTTCTTTTTAACGACTTCAACTTCTTTTTTCTGAGTTTCAATCTCAGTTTTTTTCTTTACCTGGTCGTCTTCATTCTTTTTAATATCGTCTTCTGCTTTTTTAATTTTTTTATTGTAATTGTCGATGTCCTCTTTTAAGTTCTTATTATCTTTCTCAAGATCTTTTTGATCATCCTCTAATTTTGCCTGTTGTTTTTCTGCCACTTTTACTAGCGCTGCAATTGGCTCTTTAGTCATTTTAATAGCAAAATCCTTCATCATTTTTTCAATGAGCTTGGCTTTATCCTTATCTGATGAAGTTAAATACGTACCGCCAAGATCAACAGCTGTGCTCATTTTTACGGTTTTAGTTTTTTTATCTTCTTCAAATTTTGTGTAAACATCTACTGGGTTATTGCCCCACTCTTTTATAAGAATATTATCCCCAAAAACTTCGTTATCATTATCCTTAACTTTTTCATTCTTAAAATCCTTTAATACTTTTTTCCATTCACTTACGGCCTCATCAGCTGTACTTTCATATATGGTTGTTGTTAGCGCGTATTGGCTGCCGGTACTGAATTTTTCGTTACCGTCCTTTACATTTATAGATTGCGAAAAAGAAAAACCCGCAAATGTTATTGCCGAAAGAGTAAGAATTTTTTTCATGTTTTTAATTTTTAAAGGTTAGTCAATATCCCAAACGCTTTTGCGTTTGCGCGATCTAAAGGGCTTAAAATAATTTTTATGTTCTAAAATAAAAGCCATTACAAAATAAATAATTATTGGGCTTCCGAATGTAAAGAAAGACAGGTAAATAAAATACATACGCACTGTGGTAGTTTTAATGCCAAGTGATTTTCCCCACCACGCACAAACACCGAAGGCTTTTTGCTCGAACCATTGTACTATTTTACGGACCATATAACAAATATATAAAAATTAGCTCACTTTAGCAACGAAGCGGCAACCCCGCATTTTAAACAGGCCTTTTTAGCACAATAGTTATCAAATAAATTAATAGTCGCCTGGCTATCTGCCGCGGTTTTTAAAACTGCTTTTTTATCTAAAAATAATTTTGTTTTTATATTCTGCTCAAAATCGCATTTATTTAAAAGCTCAATGGCCAAATCTCCCATTTCATCTTTACCGGTGCGTTTTGAGTAGAAAAAATAAAAAGGTGCAAACGTATTAATGATCAGATTTTCAATAGATGTTAAACCTAAAGTAAGGTCATTTGAAGTAACATTTCCATCCATATTATAATGGTTCTTCCAATAACCATCCAAATTTATTTTAAGCGCTGATACAATTTCTTCATAATTAGAAAAATCGTAAGGCGCAATAAATAATCCCGGTTTTGAATTGATCAAGCTTGCAAATTGCGCTAACCGTATTGTCGGGAAATTAGCGGGCCGTAATTTTGAAAATTTAAAGATCTCTTTATTTAATGGAATAATACGGTACTTGTTTTTTAAATAATCAAATTCATTTTGAAGCTGGAGAATATATTTGTCTTCAAATTGATCTTCAAGCAAGCCCGATGTTCCCAATAAAAGAGCTTCGAGTTGCAATAAATTATCAGAGTGTTTTAATAAAGTGGTTATTGATAAGTTTTTGCTTAGCAATTCAAATGGCAAACTGTTTACTTTAAAGCCAAAATTACGCAACAGCATAAAATAAAAAGTTTGCGTATAATCACCATTAACGGACTTAAAATAATTTTCTATCAGTTTCACTTTTCCTTCCAACCGCTCAATGGTCATACGTTCCAGCCACGATACAAATTTTAGATCGTTTACTGTTGCGATCTGATTACCACAGGGAATTTTTTCTTTTGAAGTACTAAGTTTACTGTAAGTAGTAATAGTGTTTTCTGCAATTAAATGTTTTAACTCCAACACCTCAACATTATTATTTTGATTTTGCGAAAGATCAACATCGTGTTCATATACAACATGCAAAATTATATTATCGTAGTTTTTATCCTGTTGGTGTTTGTGTTTTAACCAATCGCTGGTTTTAATATGTATTTCAATATTTCCAACTAAAACAATTTCGCCAATTCGTATTTGCGCGTTAAAAAAATCGGGGCCTGAATCTTTATTTAATTCGCCATTCTTTACAATAAAAATTTCTTTACCCGTTGTTGTAATTAAAGGTAAAGGCAGTAAAAGCTTATGCTGCCACAAAAATTGCAGCAGATCTTCGTTAAACTTATGCATAACCCTTTATTTTATAAACTATATAACCCAGCCATTCATGAATAAGTATTTGCAAAGAAAATAAAGCATCGGGGTTTGGAATAAATAAATGATCGGGCGTATAACGTCTTACACCACTCACTCTGTTTGTAAGATAAGGTGTAAGATTAGTGAACCCGGCTTTTTTAAATACCGCTAACGAGCGCGGCATATGATAAGCAGATGTAACCAATAAAAAATTACCTTTTATTTTTAAACTATCCAGCATTTTTTTTGTAAAAACAGCGTTCTCATACGTATTCTTACTTTCTGATTCGATGATCATAGCGCTATCAGGAATAGTAACGGCCTTTAAATATTTTTTTACATAAACACCTTCTTTATCGTTCGGAAATTCAATACTGCCACTGCCACCGGTAAAAATAAATTTATTAACACGTCCTTTATAGTATAATGGAAGTATCTGGAAAAGCCTATCAGCGCCCCAGCCAAAATCCAATTTTTGCAAGCGTTGATCAATATGTCCTATGCCTCCTAAAATAATGGCACCTTCATATTTTGTGTCCATTAAATAATAATCAGGTGTTGTTGGTTCCCATTGCCTGAAGCATTCATCTACTACAAAAGAATTACTGCAGAGGTATAAAATAACCAAAGCCGTTATTCTTATTTTTTTTGGTCTGCCTTCTACTTTGGTTTTAAATGAATAAAGAAATAGTACAAATACCCAAACTAATGGAGAAATAAGAAAGCCGAGTATTTTAGATAAAAAGAAAAACATATTTAAATTTTTAATTGACCTGTTTCTTCATCAATATAAACTTTTACTTCTTCTCTATTTTTGGAAAGATCGTTTATATCACTAATAATTGCTAATACAGGAACAAATACTTTTAAGCCCGTAATAAAAGGATTGTTGAACTTCTTTTCCTTTTCTTTATAATAAACATCTTTAAGCATAATTTTACCATCCCCTTCAATAATTGCCGGTAAATAAATTCCTTCGCCCATATAAATATAAAGCTGACTATTTTTTACAAACGCAAATACTTTTTTTACAAGATAGGTTTTACTATCAACTGCAACCGCCTGGTTATTTAATAAAGCAGAATCGCTTACGATCTTATAATTTGAAGTAACAACCGGTGCGTTTTTAATTAATTGATGAATATTAAAATATAAGCCGTCGTTGGCATTTGCTGAATCAATTCTTCTTATGATCTTTGAGTTTAATTTTTTTTCGAGTTCTTCTGTATGCAGTGCCGTAAATTCAAGTGGCTTATAATACATTATTTGATTTTTGAATTGTAAAAATGCGGCAGCCACGGCAGAGGAGAATAGCTTGTTAATATCATCAGGCTTAAAGGTTCCAGCGCCTTTATCATATTTTAAATACTGGCTATACTCCAGCTTGGCTGTATTTTCATTTACTCGGTAATAATCAAAAGCTAGTGTTAATTCAAGATCGTCAATTCTTTTATTTAAGATCTCTATTAAATTAATTTGATTTATAACCAGGATAATTTTAGTTGGCTCATAAAACGATTTGGGATATTTTAAAAAATGGCGTTCTAGTTCTTTATTAATGCTATCGTTACCAACTGTTTGTTTTTTATTTGAAAGCAATCCGTTGTAATAGATCCCAATTGGCTTTTGTTTATCAATACGAGCATCAATAACTTTTACAATAGAAAAATTGTATTTATCATACACAAAGGCATCTTTATTCAACATAAAAGTAGCATCAAACGCAAAAAGTGCTTTGGAAATACAAAGGCTAAAAAATAATATAACGAGTGACTTAAGCTTCATTTTTTTATACTTACTGATCATAAAAGTAGAAAAGTTTACTGATTTTTTTGGCATTCTCTCCTAATATAAATTCCTATATTTATCGGGAATAAAATTGCTTATTACAAAACCAGTATATGAAAAAGATCTTA
Organism: Bacteroidota bacterium; assembly: GCA_013816615.1. GTDB lineage: Bacteria > Bacteroidota > Bacteroidia > B-17B0 > Aurantibacillaceae > Aurantibacillus. The sequence goes on along the minus strand of JACDED010000081.1, from coordinate 5,144 downwards.
ATAGCAAATCGTGGTGAAATTGCATTGCGTATTATGCGTAGCGCCCGCGAAATGGGAATTAAAACCGTTGCCATTTATTCTGAAGCTGACAGAAATGCCCTTTTTGTAAAGTATGCTGATGAAGCAGTTTGTGTAGGCCCGCCCCCAAGTGCACAATCGTATTTGCAAGGTGATAAAATTATTGCTGTTTGTAAAGAATTAGGCGTAGATGGTATTCATCCGGGTTATGGCTTTTTAAGTGAAAATGCAGATTTTGCCCGTAAAGTAAAAAAAGCAGGCATTACTTTTATTGGCCCAAGTGCCGAAAGTATGGATATGATGGGCGATAAGCTCAGTGCAAAAGCCACGGCAAAAAAATATAAAGTACCCATGATCCCCGGCTCTGAAGGTGCAATAAGTGATGTTAAAGAAGCCATAAAAGTGGCTAAAGAAGTTGGTTTTCCTTTATTGATAAAAGCCAGCGCCGGCGGTGGCGGTAAGGGTATGCGCCTTGTTGAAAAAGAAAGTGAGATCGAAGAGCAGATGAAACTTGCTATAAGCGAAGCAATTTCTGCATTTGGTAATGGGGCCGTTTTTATTGAAAAATACGCTACTCGTCCACGCCATATTGAGATACAATTATTAGCCGATAATCATGGCAGTTGCGTTTACCTTTTTGAGCGTGAATGTAGTATTCAACGTCGCCACCAAAAGCTGGTAGAAGAAGCGCCAAGCAGTGTACTTTCTCCTGAATTACGTGAAAAAATGGGTAAATGCGCTGTTGATGTGGCAAAAGCCTGCAACTATAGCGGTGCCGGAACGGTTGAATTTTTGCTGGATGCCGATCATAATTTTTATTTTTTAGAAATGAATACCCGTTTACAGGTAGAACACCCTGTTTCGGAGATGATAACAGGCCTTGATCTTGTTAAAGAACAAATAAAAGTGGCCCGTAATGAGAAATTAAGCTTTACTCAGGCCGATCTTAAAATAAACGGCCATTCTATTGAAGTACGTGTTTGTGCCGAAGATCCAACAAACAATTTTTTACCTGATATTGGCAGATTGGTAGTTTATAAAACCCCTGCCGGCCCGGGTGTGCGTGTGGATGATGGGTTTGAAGAAGGTATGGATATTCCTATTTATTATGACCCCATGATCTCGAAACTCATTGTTCATGGTAAAGATCGCACTGAAGCCATAGAAAAAATGTTAAGGGCCATAGATGATTATAAAATAATTGGTGTGGAAACAACGTTAGATTTTTGTAAATTTGTTTTAAAGCATGAAGCTTTTGTAAGCGGCAACTTTGATACCGGATTTATAGGAAAATATTTTACGCCTGAGGTTTTAAATGTTAAAAACGAAGATTACTCAGAAATAGCGGCAATTGCAGGCGCAATTATTTTCGAAAACAGCAAAGAAAAACAAGGGGCTTTAACTGGTGAGGCTGTTAAAAAAACCAAATGGAGAACAAACCGGCTAAATTAGCACGCAACTTGCAGGTTACTTTTACCGTAAAAGATAATAAAGGTTATATGAGCAGCTGTTTTTTTACATATTCCTTCAAATATTCAAAGATCATTGCTCTTGCTATTATTAGCACTACCTCCTTTTCTTTAGATGCCCAAACAAATACGCAGGATTTTACAGTTCCTCCAAAATTAGGTTACCGCTGCCGCGCCGAAGTGGTAAATGGCGATACAGTACCTGTTGTTGACCTTAATACTATTTACGTTTATACCGAATTTGCATTTAAAAATCCCCGTCAGTATGAGCTGTGGACGCGCACTAAGTACAATGTAAAAAAAGTTTACCCTTATGCTATACTTGCTGCTGCTAAATTAAAAGAATACGATAAGGCGCTTGCAAAAATGCCTGATGAGAACATGAAAAAAGCCTTTTTAAAAGTATGCGAAAAGGATCTCAGAAAAGAATTTGAAGAAGAATTAAAAGACCTCACTATATCACAAGGTAAAGTATTAATGAAATTAATTGATCGTGAGTCGGGCAAAACAACTTATGATGTTGTAAAACAGCTCAGGGGTAGTTTTCAGGCGGCTATGTGGCAAACTGTAGCCCGTATATTTGGCCATAACATGAAAACAGAGTATGACGCCAAAGTAGAAGACATTATGATAGAACGCGCCATCAAATTAGTTGAAAGCGGACAGTTTTAAAGACATCCTTGGTTAAAAATTATCTAAAATAGTTAAACAGGCTCTAAAAATTTTATTATTTTCGCTTTATGTATAGACTAATTATTATTGCCTTACTTTTTGTGTCGTTTACAGTAAATGGCCAAACAAAGACTAAAACAAAAACTAAGACCAAAGTTGCAAAAGTAGATTCTACGGGCGCTGAAATAGAAGAAGAAAAAACTCCTGAAGAGTTATTGGAGCTAACACTTCCCCCGGAAACAGAGATTGATGCCATTACCGGTAAAAAAGTTTTCTATAAAGAAAGAAAATTAAAGAACGATTCCTTAAGAACTGCTTTACGCCTTGAACAAAAAAAGAAAAAAATGTCTTTTTGGGTTAAAACAACTTATCCCAACCCAAAACTTAAAACAAAACAACCTCCGATTCAGCTTTGCATCAATCTTGCAAACAGAGACACCTTTCTTACGTATTGTGTAAACGATTCTATTTTAAAAGATCCGGAGATCAAAAAAATAGTATTTGAAAAAATAATTGGCGATACTACTTACATGCTTATATTTTTACAGGCCTTTACAAAATCCAAATCAGATGGTGGTGTTTGTAGCGCCGGGAAAGAACAACGACTTTATTTTGTAAAATGGCATCCAAAAAGTAATGTTGCCAAATGGAAAGCTAAAAATGTGAACTCCTGCGTAAAAACAATTACCAATATGGGTAAGCAAAAGTTTACAGAGTGGGATAAAACCTCTATTCTTAATATCAGCTATCACCGGGGATCTAACTTTTACGAATACAAATTCGATCCCGACCAGCCTCAATTAGGCATGCAAAAAGTGAGCGGCGATGCCGAAGAGAAGTAAATCTCAGTAATATTTCACTTTTTCAAAAAAAATAAGCATATTTAACCTGTTTGAATCCCGGGTTAAAAATACTGCTTCAGCCTATCGCGTTTATATACGGCTTGATCACTCTTTTAAGAAACCGTTTATACGACGGGGGCTTTTTAAAAGTAACCAGGTTTGATGTGCACACCATTGGCGTGGGCAATCTTTCAGTGGGTGGTGCAGGCAAAACACCTTTAGTAGAATATCTCATTAAATTTTTAAGGGAAGAAGAACCGAAAATAGCAACGCTTAGTCGTGGTTATAAACGCAAAACATCAGGGTTTTTATTGGCCAACGAAACAAGCACTGCCGAAGACATTGGTGATGAACCTTTGATCTATAAATACAAATACAATGTACAGGTAGCAGTTGATGCCAACCGTGTTAATGGCGTAAAAAAATTAATTACCAGGGATGATGCTCCAAAAGTAATTTTACTGGATGATGTTTTTCAGCACCGGTCTATTCGTTGTGGATTAAATATTGTAGTAAGCGATTACAATAATTTATTTTTTAAAGATAGCATGTTGCCTGCAGGAACGTTGCGCGAATTTAAAAGCGGTATCATTCGTGCAGATGTGATCGTGATCACAAAAACACCCGAAAGAACAAGTCCTGTAGAAATTAGAAATATTTTAAAAGATGTAAATCCAAAAGCGCATCAACAGGTTTTTTTCAGTTATTTAAAATATGGCGAGCTGTATTCAATCACCAACTCCAATGATAAAATTGATACGCTGAACGATCTGTTCCGTTTCAGGATCATTTCATTTGCGGGCATTGCCAACGCGCAACCCATGGTAAATTATTTAAAAGAATACGCAGCTGATGTAAAACATTTACCTTTCTCTGATCATCATGAATTTTCAATAAAAGATCTTGAAGATATTGAACGTTATTATAATAGTTTTGAAGGTGGTAATAAAATTTTAGTAACTACCGAAAAAGATTTTATGCGTTTAAAAAACAACAACGTTTGGCCAATAGCACAACGCATGAATATTTATGTGTTACCCGTTGAAGTAACATTTAAAGATAAAGAAGAAGAATTTAATCAAACAATTTTAAAGTATGTTAGAGCAAATAGAATTTACCACCAAAAGTATACGTGAAAAAACAAATAATTTTATACCGCAGGTTGGAATTATTTTAGGGACAGGGCTTGGTGGATTAGTGAAAGAGATAATTGTTGAATTTGCAATTCCTTATAACGAGATCCCAAACTTCCCGGTAAGTACTGTTGAAGGCCACAGCGGCAAATTAATTTTTGGAGAGCTAGGTGGCAAAAAAGTAATTGCCATGCAGGGCCGCTTTCATTTTTACGAAGGTTATGATATGAAACAGGTAACTTTTCCGGTGCGTATTATGAAAGCACTTGGTGTAAAAACACTTTGCGTTAGTAATGCCAGCGGAGGCATGAACCCAAAATTTGAAGTAGGAGAAATTATGATCATTAACGATCACATTAATTTGTTTCCAACAAACCCATTAATAGGAAAAAATATTGAACAGCTTGGTCCGCGTTTTCCGGATATGAGCGAAGCATACAAAAAATCTTACGTAACTCTTGCAAAAGAAATTGCAAAAGAAAATAATATTAAAGTAAGCGAAGGTATTTATGCCGGCCTTAGCGGACCGTGTTTTGAAACACCTGCTGAATACCGTTATTTATGGCGCACTGGTGCAGACGTTGTTGGTATGAGCACCGTGCCGGAAGTTATTGTTGCCAAACATTCGGGCATGGATGTTTTTGGAATTAGTATTGTTACCGATCTTGGCGTTGAAGGTGTAGTACAAAATGTAAGTCATGAAGAAGTGCAACATATTGCCAAATTACAGGAACCAAAAATGACGTTGCTAATGAAGGAATTGATCCGGAAGATCTGATGAGAATAACATAACGCGATAGAACGCTGATGACACTGATCAAACAGATTTACACAGATCAAAATTATTTTAAAAAATCGCTATACTTTCTAGCCACGAATTTCACTACCTAACACTAATTTTTCGGGTCAACTTAATTTTCTGGGGAGCAGATTCATTAAGCAAACAGTTTCCCTAACCTAAACAAGAAGAATTTAACATCAGTTACGCCTCTTAAATTGGCTCTAAAGAG
>JACDED010000195.1 GCA_013816615.1 Bacteroidota bacterium | reverse complement strand
GTTAAATTCAAACTCAACTTCTTTTTTATGCAGTTCTTCTTTTGAACTGGTTTCGTTTAACTTTTCAAGTACAGAAACATATTTTTCAAAATTTTCAAGGGCTTTATTTATTTCATTTGTTGCTTTATAAATTTGGTATAAATTGCCATAAACGCTTTTAAGACTCAAATCATCATCTATTTCGATAGCAATTTTTTCGGCATTTAAATAATAAGGCAGGGCAAGTTTATATTGCTTTCTTTTGTAATAGATCTCGCCAATATCCATTGAAGAAGTACATTCTTCGTAAGGATTTTCGGCTTCTTTAGCTAATTCATTGTTCTTTAAAAAACTTGCAAGGGCTTCATCAAGATTATTTAAGTTCATGTAAGCATTACCAATATTGCCGTAAGCAGAGCTAATGCCATTTACATTATTCATTTTTTGGTAAATGGCAAGTGATTTTTTACCATACGCTAATGATTTATTAAACTCATTAAAATTATTGTACAATAAACTTAAGTTATTATAAATACTGGCCAGCTTATTTTCGTTTTTTAATTTTTGAGCAATGGCTAAACTTTTTAATTGATACTCGAGACCTTTTTTATTTTGCCCAATGGATATGTAAATAGCACCAATATTACCAAGTGCTACCAAAACCGCTTCATCTATTTTTTCCAACTCTCCAAGCTTAAGAGATTTTTGATAGTAATCAATAGCTTTTACATAATCGCCTTTAACCTGGAAATAAGAACCCATAAGGTTTAATATTTTTGTTTGAATGCGGGGCGAGCCTGACCTTTTTGCAAAAACAAATGCTTGTTTAGAAAAAGTATAAGCAGAGTCGGGATTTGAATACAGGTAATCCCAGGCCATATCATAATATATAAAAAACTTAACGCTATCTGTAGTAGTGGGGGCTTTGGCAATTTTAAGCAAAGAATCTCTATTGGTACAATAAAGATTTGTACCAAATAAAATGGCAATTAAAACTATTAGTCTAGTAAACTTCAACTGAAAATTAAAAACCTAAAATAAGAAAAAAAATTGAGTAATTCCGGACAAATTAGGCAATACAAAAAAGATATCAGACGTAATTGAGAAATTATATTCTAATACCAATAATGCAAATGTCGTCAACTTGTTCCAATTCACCTTTCCAGTCATGAAAAGCATTATCAATTCGCTTTTGTTGTTCTTCCATATTAGAAGCACTAACCGAAAGTATTAACTCTTTAAATTTAGAAACTTTAAATTTTTTGGCACTTTCGCCACCGAACTGATCCTGGTATCCATCAGTAAAAATATAAATGCAATCGTTTTGTTCAAGCTTAATTTTATGTGAAGTAAAAGGCTTTGCAGATTCGAACTTGCCAATGGGTTGCTTATCGGGTTTAACATCCATAAGCTCATTATTTCTAATTATCCATAAAGGATTATTAGCTCCGGACCAATTTATTTCCATTGTTTTAATATCGAGCACACACAAAGAAATATCCATTCCATCAAGAACTTCTTCTTCGCTTTTTTCAAATTCAGAAATAACAAGGTCCCTGGTCTTATCTAATATTTTACCCGGATCAGTGATACCATATTCTCTAACCGAACGGTTTAAAGCATTATGGCAAACCACGCTTACCAGTGCACCCGGAACACCGTGGCCCGTGCAATCTGCTGCCGCTATCAATACTAAGTCTGCAGTTGGCACTTTTTCAGTTTGCGAAAGCTGCATACTGCTAAGTGATTGCTTTTGACTGATAACTTCCATCCAATAAAAATCGCCGGCAACAATATCTTTAGGTTTATATAAAATAAAAGAATCTTTAAAATATTCTTTTACTAAACGCGAAGAAGGTAAAATAGCATTTTGAATACGCTTAGCATAACTTATTGAATCCAATATTTCTGTATTCTTACCTTCAACAATACGTTTTTGATCTTCAATGATCTTTGAAGCCTGCTTGTTCTTTTTCAAACCACGATAGATATAAAATGCCAATATGCCAACTATTAAAAGTGATAGAAGCGAAATGACAGAGATATTTCTTTGTAAAGAGGCGCTACGTTTATTATTATCTACTTCCTGTTTTAAATATTTTTGTTTGGCTTCAGCATCCAACGAATCTGCTAGCCGTTTTTTATCAAACTCATAATACAATTGTTTTTTTGTTACTTCTTCCCGTATTTCATCATTTATTATTGAATCTTTTATGCTCACAAATTTCCGCATATACGATATCGATCTTTTTAGGTCGCCGGCCAGCTCATAGCAATCTGCCATTTGTTTGTAAGTACGTTCCATTAAAAGTGGTGAGCCCGTTTTATCGCAGATCTTAATTGCGCGCTCCATTACTTCTACAGCCTGCTTGTATTTTTTTTCGCTGATAAAAATATCCGCATCAACGGATAAACAGGAAACAATACTATAAGGATCCTTAAACTCAGTAAAGATGGCTAATGCTTCTTTATTATACTCTTTAGCTTTAACAATATTATTTTCTATAATTTCACAAGAGGCAAGGTTCATATAATTATAACCGAGGTTGTGTTTATTATCTGATAATAAATTAACCTTAACTGCTTTTAAATAATACTCTTTTGCTCCTTTATCATTTAAATTTGAAAGAGCAGAGCCAATGTTATTGTAGGTTTGGCCAATAACTTTATTATCACTTTTTTGGATGGCCATTTCAAGTGTTTTCTTAAAATATTCGATCGCTGTTTTATAATCAAGCTGATCAAAATAAACGCCGGCTATATTACTGTACAATTTCATTTGCATGCCAAGATTATGATTTGCCTCGAATACAGGAAGCGCCTGATGATAAAAAGCCAGGGCCTTTTTAAAGTCGCCTAATCTACCGGCACACATGCCCATGTACATTTTACATTCGGCTATTGCGTCTGATTTTTTTAATTGGATGGCAAGAGGCAAAGTTTCCTCGCCAAGCTCGTAGGCCAGTTTAAACTTGCTTTTTTTATAATTAAATGAAATATTTTTAATGGAAATAAACAGCTCGCAATTCAAATCTTTTACCAGCGTATTTTCATCATGTGCCATGATAAGATACTTTTCGCCATCTGCCATTTGGCCGGCATTAATATAGTTGTTGGCAATTCTAACCAGGGTATTGATCCTCGTAGTATCTTTTTGCGTTTTTACAACGGTTAAAAGGCTATCAATATTAGAAAAATAAAAGTGAGGTAGGGCTACCAGAAGAAAAAGGAGAACCGGTAATTTAATATGTTTAGTAGTAGCCATTACAGACTTTCAAAGTTAAATTATTTTACCAATAAAGCAAATATTACTGTTTATATCAGATCATTAGCCAGGAATACGCACATTCCTTCAACGACGTTTATACTGACCCTTTTGTGTTCTTATATTTTTATTCCAAGAATGCAAACATTCCTTCAACAAAGTTTATATTGAGCTAAGTCGAACTACTCAGGATAAACTGACTTGTTTGCGTTTTTATATTTTTATTCCAAGAATGCAAACATTCCTTCGACTCCGCTCAGGATAAACTGACTCGTTTGCATTTTTATATTTTTATTCCAAGAATGCAAACATCGTCCACCTGTTCAAGCAGGCCTTTCCAATTTTCGAAAGTAGAAACATAAACATCAAGTTGTTGCTTCGGTGGTAAGTGAGCATTTGTAGCAAAAAGTTCTTGTAAATTCTTTAATTTAAACTTCTTAGCGCTCTCGCCACCAAACTGATCGGGATAACCATCAGTAAATAAGAACAACATGTCATTTTTATTTAAATAAATGCTGTGTGTTGGGAAATTAGTTGAATTATCTGTTATACCAATGGGTTGTTTATGAGATTTAATATCCATCATAACACCATCTTTAACGTACCATAAAGGGTTATTTGCCCCGGCCCATTTTACATGAACCTCATTTTCTTTAGTATCATATATTGCTAAAAGAGAAATATCCATGCCGTCTTTCACTTCTTCATCACTTTTACTAAATGTTTGTAATACCAATTCACGTGTTTTATCAAGTATAGCGCCCGGCTCAGTAATACCAAACTCTAAAACGGCACGGTTTAAGGCGTTACTGCAAACTACGCTCACAAGGGCACCAGGTACCCCGTGCCCGGTACAATCTGCGGCGGCTATAAAAGAAACACCATTTATTCTTTCAAACCAATAAAAATCACCGGCAACAATATCCTTTGGCCTGTATAAAATAAAATTGTTGGGAATGAATTTATCTACCAGCTTTTTTGGAGGAAGAATAGCATCCTGTATTCGTTTAGCATAATTTATACTATTGGTTATATCCCTGTTCTTTTCTGCAATCTGGTAATTTTGTATTTCTAACTGTTTATTTAATTTATTTTTAATGGCGTACCTGTTAAAGAATAAAAAACCAATAACGCAAAGCACCAATACGCCCAACAATAAAATATTCTTAAAATTTTTTTGTTTTTGAAGCTCGAGCTCTTTTTTTGAACTTTCAAGTTCTGATTGAATTTTTTCTTTTTTAAAGATCTCTATCTGGCTTGATTTATGTGCATCATCGTACAGTGCCTGTAGCTCAGCCACTTTTTTTGAATTTTCTATCTTGTAAATAGTATCATTTATTTCAACATACTTTCTAAGGTTTGAATACGCTTTTTCAAAATCCCCTGCCTTAGAAAACATACCTGCAAGTGCATCGTAAGCACTTTTTTCTATTTCGGGCATTTTATTTTTTTCTGCAATACCAATTGCCTGCTTTAAATATTCTTCCGATCTTTTTTCTTCGCCGACATATTTATACACCTCGCCAAGATTTATAAGAATGCTTGTTCTAAAGTAAGGATCTGTACTTTGCGAAAAATACTCCCAGGCAAGTTCAAAATATTTTTTTGCTTCTTTATAATTTTTTTGCTCATAATTTAACTCTCCCATATTGTTATAAGTAGAATACAAGCCTTCCTCATCATTTGTTCTTTTCCTTATTTCTATTGCTTTTTCGAAATTATATTTTGCTTTTGCATAATTATTTTGTTTTAGCTGAATATTGGCTATGTTATTATATCCTGCGCTGATCCCATAGTCATCTTTAAGTTTTAACATAAGCCCAAGGGCTTGCTCCTGAAATTTAAGCGCCTGCGCATTGTTATTCATTTTCTCATAAACATTGCCAATATTTGTAAATGCACGCGCAATACCAATGCTATCTTTTATCTCTTCCTTAATTTTTAAGGCAAACAGATTATATTCTATAGACTTTGTATAATTGGCAAGATTGAGATAGATAGAAGCAATATTATTGTATGTGCTTGCAATTGACTTTTTTGAACCTACAGTTGTGCCATCTTTTTGTTTCCTTTGACGAACGGTGAGCGTTTTAAAATTATATATCAGGGCATTTTGATAATCACCCATAAAATAATAAGTACCCGAAAGGTTATTATAAGCAGTTGCAATAAATTTATCGGTTTTATTTTTTAAAGCTAATGACAGGTTTATTTTAGAATAATATAAGGCCTGTTTAAGATCCAGCTTCCAACATTGAAAAATAAGAGAATTATAGGGTCAACTTAATTTTCTGGGGAGCAGATTCATTAAGCAAACAGTTTCCCTAACCTAAACAAGAAGAATTTAACATCAGTTACGCCTCTTAAATTGG
>JACDED010000080.1:19284-20883 GCA_013816615.1 Bacteroidota bacterium | reverse complement strand
CATTAAATGATTATATAAACTCAAAGGTTTAGGACTAAAACGACAAAATACTGTCTATGATTTTAAAATTTTTGTCGCGAAACAAAATCAAAAAAAACTTATCGGAGTTTTGCAGCGCTCTCAATTTACATCTCCCTGGAACCAACCAGCCCATTTATTATTTGAAGCTGTGCCTGTATTTGCTGCGTATAACGCATAACTATTAACTAAGCCTATTCCTGATGCCTGCGTATAAACACCAAAGCTTGTATTGCTTGTATTTATTGCCATTGATTTAACACCATAATTAACAGACGACGCACTGGATATTGTTGCTGAAAAGTCACCACCTGCACACAAGCCTGCGCTTGCTGTACCCGGCCCTGCCATTCCTTTTACACCGTAATTATTTGTTCCGCCACCTGCCTTAAAATCGCCTCCTATATGTGTAACGCCCGGAATTTGAAGTACATCACAAGTACCACCCACACCTCTAAAAACAGAAGAACCTACAGAAGCCACATCCCTGTTAATAAAACTTCCTGCGGCAGTTGTAGCAGATCCTACCGGATTAAATTGTTGCAACACACTAAGTTTTGCAGGTAACGCTCCGGCACAAGTGTAACCAACACCTATTGCATTTGTACCTCCAATACCCTGGCCGGGAAAATAAAAATTAAAACCACCCATTGGCACACCCCAATGATCTGTAAGAGATCCGGGTGCTAAACTACAATAGTTTCCTGGTTGTGCTTTAACACATAAGCTTAACAATAATACTATTGTCAAAGCTGCGACATTTTTTGTTTTCATGATCGGTTGTTTTTAGTTGGTTAATCTATTAAATGTATCATCTCAAAAAACATGGAGCAATCACAAATAAATGAATGGTGCTTTTGAGAAAATAATTGGTTGGTTTTAGAAATATGTGGTAATAAAAAAAGCCCACCTTTTCAGATGGGCTTTTTTGTTTTCAATTTATTCTTTTATCAATTTAAACAAACTAAAATTATTATCAGTTTTAATTATTCTTATAAAATAAGTACCCTGAACATATAGTTTAATGTCTATATCATTAAACTCAGCATTCTCTGTTCTTTGAACCTGCCTTAATAATCTTCCGGTATAATCAAAGATCTCAACCATAATTACATCCGAAGCGTTTCCAACATTAAATGATTGCGTCGTTGGATTCGGATAAATATACACAGGTAATAAAGGACCCATTGTTTTTCCAGCAGGAAGATTTGGATCTCCACAACCATTTGGTATTGTAACAGTTACTGATACAATTCTTTGACAACCATTAACACCGGTTACTGTTACAGTTTTAACACCGGTTGTATTTACAAGCAATGTTGATGTAGTAGCACCTGTATGCCATAAATATGTTCCACCACCGCTTGCAGTAAGGGTTGTTGATTGTCCAGGACATATTTGTAAGCTACCGGTAATATTTGCATGTGGTAGTGGCAATACGGTAACCGTTGCTGATTTGCTACCCTTACAACCAAATAAATTTGTTAGCGTTACTGTATAAACTCCGCTTAAAGTAGTTGTAATAGATGCAGCTGTAGAACCTGTACTCCAAAGATAACTACCACCAAAGCCCGGTGACGA
>JACDED010000080.1:0-19274 GCA_013816615.1 Bacteroidota bacterium | reverse complement strand
GAGTACTTGTGCCTCCGTAGCATATGCTGGTATTACCGGTAATAGTCGGCGAAGGAATTGGCCAGCAATACAAAGTTGTAGTGGCAGTTGCCGTACAACCACTGGTAGCTGTAAGTGTAACAGAAAACACTGTTGTTGGACTAGATACATTAACACCTATTGTTGATGTTATTGCACCAGTACTCCACAAGAATGAACCTGTACCTGACGCTGTCAATGTTGAACTGAATGGCCCACAAGATGCAGTAGCTCCGGTGATAGATGTGAGTGGTACTTTTTTCATATAAATTGTAACTGTTGTTGTACCTGTACAACCACCTTGCAACTGACCTGTTAATGTATACGTTGTAGTTGTAGTTGGATTTACAGTTGCCGGATTTGAGTTTGAAGAGTATGACGGACCCGTCCATGTGTAAGTAGTAGCACCTGAGCCGGTAAGGGTTGTAGTACTACCAGGGCAAATGGTATACGAGCTTGCCGTAGCTGCAACCGACGGCACAGTGCCAACCGTTGTAGTAACAGTTGCAACAGCTGTACAACCATTAACACCTGTAACCGTTACTGATTGAACACCCGGTGTATTAATACATACAGTTGATGAAGTAGCTCCTGTACTCCATGCATAAGTTCCTCCACCGCTTGCTGTTAAACTAGCGCATCCACTGCAAATTACAGGCGCACCTGAAATAGCTACAGAAGGTTTTGGTTTTACAACAATAGTTATTGTTTCTGTATCGGGGCAAGGACCCGACTTAGTACCTGTAACTGTATAAGTGGTAGTAACAGTTGGACTAACAACCACGGGATTTGATGAAGATGTGAAAGACGGAGCTGTCCATGTATAAGATCCGGCGCCACCAGCAGTAAGTGTAGTTGTAGCACCTGCGCAAATTGTATAAATTGCAGCAGTAGCAGTAACTGTAGGCGTTACTCCAGGAATTACATTAATGGTTTGAGTAGTTGTGCAACCGTTAGCACCAGTAACCGTTACAGAATGTACCCCTGAAGGGAGGCATAGTACGGAGTTAGTTGAGCCATTACTCCAGCTATATGTGCCACCACCGGTTACCGTAAATGAATTACAATCGCCTTTACAAATAACAGTGTTACCGGTTATCGCTACTGTTGGAGAAGGTAATACAGTTATAGTTATTGTTTCTGTATCTGTACATTTTTGCTGGTTAACACCCTGAACTGTGTAAGTTGTTGTAACAGTAGGAGAAACTGCTATTGTATTTCCCATTGCTGAAAAAGAAGGTGGGGCTGTCCATGTATAATTGCCGGCACCCGTTGCTGTGAGCGTTGTGGTGCTACCTGCACAGATTGTATAATTAGTTGCTGTTGCAGTAATAGTTGGTGCAGGTAAAACGAGAATTGTTAACGTTCGGGTATGTGTACATCCAAAAGCATTCACGGTGGTCATTGTATAAGTAGTAGTAACGGTAGGACATAAAACTACCGGGTTAGTATTAGATGTAAATGAGGGCGCCGTAACAGTATAAGATATTCCACCATTAAGTGTAGCCGTTGCACAGCTTCCTAAACAAATATTAGTACCTGAAATTGCACCTGTTAAGGTTGGTGTTGGATTAACTGTAATACTTACTGTTGCAGTACCTGTACATCCACCGGTTACACCGGTAACCGTGTAAACAGTGCTAACCGTTGGTGTTGTTACATATGGGTTTAAAGCAGATGTACCCGTTGGAGATGCCCAGGTATAAGAAGTAGCGCCTGTTGCGGTTAACGTTTCACTTGTTCCTGCACAAATGGTACTTGAGCTTGGGCTTATTGCTAAAGAAGTAGCGGTGCCATTTATAATAAGCGTATTGCTATAGGCAACATTTGGGCAAACAACAGTTCCGTTTGCTACACGTCTTACATATACAGGATACCCTGTAAATGTACCCGGAGGAACAATTAAGTTTGAATTGGTAGCCGCAGAAACTGTAAGTGTTGGAACAAATGTAGGACTATACGAATACTCCCAATAATAACCCGTAGAATTTGGATTATCGCCGGTTATTGTATAAGTAGAATTTGTACAAATTGTACTTGATACCGCTATTGCTCCTGGAATTGCCGAAGGTTTTATTTTTATTGGAACAGTAAGTGTATAAGTAGAAGTACAACCAAATCTTGTTACAGTAACCACACCATAAATAGTTCCATTAGCTGTATAAATACCTGCATTATTAAATGTAAATGCCAAGTCGATATTTTCAGTAAAATCCAAATTATTTACATAAGTATATGTTGATACGACTGGCCCCGAAGTTGGCGTTAATGCACAAGTGGGTGAACAAGTACTATTACTAAAAAATCCGAAAGAAATGGTGTTTGTATATGGTGTAGCAGCAGCCAATTCAGCAATTTCTTTATCACATAAAAAATCAGCGTTTTCGTAAAAATTTGTAATACTAAAAGTTGCTAAGCTATTTCCGCAAATATCCGGACCTGAAGGAACAAACTGGAACGCATTATAATTAAAATTTGTAATTTTAAATACATCACTTGCTATCCACGTATCGTTATTGCAATATTCATCATGGTACTTTGCTATACGTCGATAAGGCCAACACGGCGGATAAGCAGGTGTATTAGTTAAACTTAAAGTAGAAAGAGTTGCCCCTGAGATACTGGACCACGTTCCAATTTGCCATTGAAAATCAGGATCAGGATCCATTGGACCCAGCCAACATGGTTGCCCAAGACCAAGTGTTGTACTTGTACAAATTTGCTGATACTGATCAGGAGAAATTGTTACACTTCCAATTGGAATGGGCGCGGCCGTAAAATGACCACCAGACATTGGATCAGGAGCACAATCATTAATTGTATGAACAAATCCCTGGAAGATACTTACAGTATTTGTAATACTCTGGCATAATGTATTATAAGTGATCTTAAAATATTTATATGGGAATGCATCAGGTGTTTTGCATAAATTTAAAGTAGGATCATATTGATTGGTAACAGTATTATATTGAAGACCATAACCCATACTAATTGGAGAATATGAAATACCATCATTTGATTCTTCTACTTTTATATCCATAAACGTATAATAAGAATTGCCGTTCTGATAAAAACCATATCCATTTGGCGCAGGAAGTACTTGTGTAACACAGCTCTGCCCCACATCGGCCATACAAGCAATATCTTTATTAGTTAATTTTAGGTCAATATCTTTATGCATAGCAGGAAAACATTGTGTTGCAAAATATGCATATGAATGTAAAATACCTGGAGTACTGGCTTCATCAGATCTTGCAAAAAAAGTAATGGTAATAGTTGGTGCTGCACAAACAAATTCTGAAAAATCAAGATCCATATATTGCCATGAAGTCATTGCGTCAAAGGTTGCAGTACCTATTGTTAAAGGTGTAAATGCTGTAGGTGAATTAATGGAATTCGTTACCATATCGTTTTGTCTAAACATTCCATAAGCGCCATTGCCAGTATGTGTTAAGCCTTTAGTAATAGATACTGTTGGTGTAAAAACGCTACTATAATTATAATTACATACAAATCCAAACCCGGATTTAGCACCAGCATTAGAAGCAAATGTATAATCATAGGCCACAGGCGAAACAAGATCTTTTTCTTTCATACCAAGATAGTACACCCTTATTTTTGCATTCGCATTAGTGGGTGTAAAAGTATAGGTTACATAATTAGCACTACCAGCTGGTAATACAGTGGTAGGTGTTATTAAACGACCAACACGCATTACTGTAGCACCCGGGTATGGCAATCCTGCACCCGGAAAATTACCATCGCTTGCAATACTTGTAGTAAAGCTAAATGGATCGGAAGGTGTTGTACCATTTACTACTGTGCCTGAATGTATAGTAAGTGTAGTTGTTGGATGTGTGAATGTTGCACTATTATTTGTTGTATGCGACCAACCACCTTCGTAATCGATTCGCTCCCAGTTGCCTAAATTCCAACCACCAGTCATATCTAAATTAGCGGGACAGCTTGCCGGTGGCAATACCTGGATATTTAAACTGCTTGTTTGAAAACAAAGCGGGCTTGAACCTGCAATAGATGATGTAAGTATAATTCTATAATTACCTGTTGCTGTAAAAGTAGCAGGAATAGCTGTACCTGTAAATGATTGAACAACTGTGTTATTACTAAGATCTATAACCGACCAAATAAATGTATTGTAAAAAGCATTACATAATGTTCCTGTAAAAGTATAATTAACGGTTGGCCCTATCAATGAATTTAATAGTTGAACAGAATTTACCGATGTGGTTGTAATAGGATTAATAGCCACAGTACAAGAAGCATTTGCACAAACCGTATTACAAACAGATGAATTAAGTAAAGAGTTACGTGGCCCAACCTGATCATCGATCATAAAATGCATACGGTTAACCTGGCCTTGTGTAAATGAATACTGGCAATTCCAGTTGCCATAATCCATATAGTTATTTATGAGATCATTCACATCACTGGTAAGCATAGTTGGTATGTCTCCAATGGTAGCAACATCTGTTGCACAAGAGTTAACGGTAGCGCAGGTGGCAGAAAAAGTTTGATCATAATCCGGTGGCGTATCACAAACCATATCGCCATCAAATAAACAATTATAATTAAAGCATGAGCAGGTAGGTGTAATGGTATTACAAAGACCAAAGGTATGAAACATACCAAGGTAATGCCCCATTTCGTGTGTTAAAACTGTCATGTTATACGTTAGATCGTTTGGACCGCTTGTAGGAGGTAATAAATATTGTGCTTCAATATAAATTCCGTCAAAGCTGGAGCCGTGGGCCGGTGGCATGTATGCAAATCCTGCAACCGGTGCAGTAATATCTTCAACCACGTAAATATTAATGTATTTTGTTGGCGGAAATTTATTGGTGCTTTGTACAAAATTACTTAAAGCTGTAATTTGCGACTGGTTGCTATTGCTTAGTGCCGTAGTAAAAGAAGGATCCGTATACGTATAACTTGTAATAGCATTTCCGAAATTATCTACCTCGGCCAAACAAAATTGTATATTGGTATTCATACCGGCAATTGTTTTTGAACCCACCGCTGTACCTGCATACAATTGATTTAATATACCAAGGGCCGTTTGAATTTGAGCTTTGGTTAAATTACCATCTGTTGCACTGGCCGAAGGATTAAGTGATGTTGATGCCGTATTAACCATCATGTGAAAGATAACCGGCAATGTGGTTTGTGTATATGTTTGGGTGCTATTATTACCACCAATTACTTTATTCCCTGTACCTTTTTCCATTGCCCATTTTTGGTAACTGCTATTCATCTCATCAAGCTTTCTTTTATAGCTTGGACTTTGATCATTTATTGAATTATGCAGGTTATCTGTTGCACAATATCCTTGCGGGGTTTTTCCGGGATCTCCGGGCTTGGTTGTTTTTCCTTGTGAAAAACCCGTGTATGTAAAAAACACAAAGCCAAATAACAAAACAATTAATTTTTTCATGATGGGATAATTTATTTGCGCTTACTCTAAAAGGTTTTCAGCAAAATCCTGTAAACGTATTTTTGGGTGAGCGTTTACGCGCCTAAATTACTTTTGTAAAAAGAAAGGCAACACTATAAACCAATATTTGGTTGGTTTTGAAGAATAGATGGTAAAATTTAAAAATAGATGGTTATAATTGAACCATTGAGAGCTTGCTTATCAGCTCATTCTTTTTTCTGCGGGATACTTCAACACTCGATCCATCTACCATTACAACGTAACCGCCATCGCCTTTGATGTATTTGGATACGTGTATCAGGTTGATCAAACAGGAATTATGCACCCGTAAAAAATTAAAATCAGATAATAACTCTTCATATTCCTTGAGAATCCGTGAAACAGTTATTTTAGTATTGTTTGTTAAAGCTATATGCGTATAACTTTCATCGGCGGTACATTTTATGATCTCGCTTACTGAGATCATTTGTAAACCTTCAAATGTTGGCACCGCTACTTTTGCGTTATTACCTTTTACTTTTAGATTTGACAATAATAATTCAAAATCAGGAAGGGTTTTTGTAGAAGCATTTGCTTTTGTTTCAATTTTACTTACCGCATTTTTCAATTCATCCGAATCAATTGGCTTTAATAAATAATCCATAGCGCTAAATTTTATAGCTTTTATAGCGTAATGATCGTATGCTGTGGTAAATATTACTTCAAAAGTGGGGTCTTTTATTTTTTCCAACAAAGTAAAGCCGTTATGAAAAGGCATTTCTATATCCAAAAAAACAAGGTCAGGGGTTTCTTTTTCTATAGCAAGAAGTGCAGCGTTAACCGAATCGCATAATTCAAGTATTACCACATTTGGACAATAAAGTGCTACAAGGTTTTTAAGGGTTACCCTGCTCTTTTCTTCATCATCAACGATAATAGCTTTTATCATCCAGCTAAGCTATAAAAAATTAATAAAATGGCAAATTTAATTCTACCCTTGTGCCAATGCAATTGCCCTCTTCGTCCTCAAGATCTATAACATTAACAGTTAATTTAGTGTCATTTTGCTGGTTTATCACTTCTAAACGCTCATGTGTAATCGATAAACCAACAGATTTATGAAACTCATTATTTTTTTCTTTAATTATTTCCTGCGACCTTTTTCTGCCAATACCATTATCTTCTATAACGCAAAAAAGTACATTTTCATATCTACTGATCGTTATTTTTATTTTTCCTTTTGAGTTTTTATGCATTAAACCATGCCAAATAGCATTTTCAACATAAGGCTGTATTAGCATCGAAGGGATCTGAACTCCTTCAACATCAACATTCTCATGAAGATCAATGGAGTATTCAAATTTATTTTCAAACCTTAACCATTCCAGATCGAGATATAAATTTAAAGCTTCTAATTCCTTACTTAAGGGAATAGCCAGCGGTTTTGAATTATCAACAACATAACGTATCAATTTTGCAAATTTGGATAAATACTTTTGTGAAGAAACAGGATCGTTATTTGTAATAAAATACTGTACCGAATTTATAGCATTAAAAATAAAATGAGGATTCATTTGCGCACGTAAAGCTTTTAACTCAGCATTAGATAATTTGGTTTGTTGAATAGCTTTTAACCTTTCTTTTTGTTTGATAGTGCTTAACCTGTGTTTAAATAAAAAACCTATTAATAAACATGTTACTATTATTACAAATAAAATAAATATCCAGTTTTTCCACCAGGGTTGTAATATTCTTATCGTAACTGTTGCAGGTAGTACACTCCAATAACTATCATTATTTTTTGCAGAAACCACAAAATGATAAGTGCCCGGCGGAATAGTATGATAACTAACGGTAGTATAATTTGTATAAACCCAGTTTGAATCGATACCAAGCATTTTGTATTTATACTGAATATGACCGGCATCTTTATAAGAAATCCCAAGGTAATTAATAGTTAACCGGTTCTTGTTGTATTTAAGCTCTTTTAGATCTTCTACCTTGCACAAACTATCATTTACAAAAGTTTGTAATATATATATTGGTGGCGGATATTTATTGGGTTTAATATTACTTACATCAAAAACAGAAATACCACCATTATGCGCAAGCCATAATTTTTTATTGAATTTTATAATTGTATTTACCTCATTGGTCAACAATCCGTTCTTTGCATAAAAATTATCAATACTGTAATTATCCTGACCATTAATTGTTATACGCGAAAGTCCTTTGTTAGTACCAACCCAAACAATATTTGAATCAACAAACAAGCTCCTGCACATATTACCCGTCAGCCCCTGCTTTTCAGTAAATTGTTTTATTTTATTACCGTTTTTCACAAGTAACCCACCACCTCTCGTAGCTACCCATATACTTTTGTCGCTCGCTTCTTTAATATCCGAAGAGCGTAAGGTAAAAAGTGGGTTATCATTACCCAAATATCTGAGCACTTTGTTTTTGTATGTATAAACGCCTTTAATTGTACTTAGCCAAACTACGCCGCCGGCATCTTCAAAAATATTTTCCGACCTAACATCTAATGCCAAACTATCAATAATCTTAAACGCTTTTTTAGGATCACGCTTTCTAAGTTGACCGTAATAAAGCATCCATAAATTTCCATCATTACTTTTATAAATTTTTCGTAAGCCCGAAGCACTTAACTCAGGAATGAGTGTTAATTTTTTGTTTTCCAAATAATAAACATTTTTTAGTGTAATAATGATCGTTCTGCCGTCTGTGTCATAAACACTTACTATTCTGGCAACCATACTATTGTCGCTATCTTTTTTTGGAATAACCATGGTTTTAACGGAATCAGGATATAAAATATCTATCGAACAGTCTAAATGTCCAACAATCACTTTAGATTCGTGGGTCCCAATACACGCAATTTTACTTTCAGAAATATTATTTTGAGAAGTATAATATAAAAAATTTCTGTGTGGTGCATAAAAAATACCCTGGCCTTCGCTGTTTAACCACAATCCATTCTCCTTATCGAGCCACATTCCTGTTATTACTTTATTCGCAAGTTCCGCGATCCGCTTCCCATTTTTAAGCTCATTATTTGTGTAAGTTATTGCCCCATCATATGTACTTGCAAATATTGACCCTTTATTATCTTCCAGCAAATTAATGATAACATCTTTCTCCTCTTTTTTTTGTAAGATACCCTTAGTATTAAATTTAATGAGCGTTTTGTGAATAGAAGCTAAATAATTACCATCTTTTAAGCGAATAAAGAAAAACCTTAAGTGTGGTTTATCTTTAATATCAATTCTTACTCCCGGATCTATAATAACTATTTTATGTAGATTTCTGTCGTAGCCTGTTAAGATTGGAATTTCTGGGCTATGGCCGCCAAACAGAAAAACGTTTTCTTCTAATTTTATAAAGTATTTCCCGTTTGAGAGCATGGTTTTTTTTAAATCCCTGGCATGCCATCCCGGGTTAATTTTTATGAAGAAATTTGCTGTAGTGCCTAACCAAATTGTATCCCCTTTATCAACATAAACAGATGTTACAAATAGATACCTAAGCATCTTTTCTAAGGTATCGTTACAAGGCAAAACATTTATAGTGTCGTTTTTATAAAAACAAATACGGTTTGAATAAGAAGTAAACCATATCCTGTTCTTTTTATCTTCATAAATTCCAAATACAGTATTATCTACTAAACCCTCTGAGGTGCTAAAATTTTTAAACTCGTAGCCGTTAAAGCGGCTCACACCCATATCACCTGTAAACCACATGTATCCTTTCGAATCCTGCATAACCGCATATACATCTGAGCTGGATAAGCCGTCTTTTACATTGTAGTTTTGTAATTTATCAAACTGGCCATATACCAGGACTGAACAAAACAAAAAAAACAATAAAATATATTTATTGGATTTGCGCATTTAATAATTAAGATTGATATGCTAAGCTAAACAAAAAAATAAAACAGAAATAATTGATATTATCAGAGTGTGTTGCTGCAAGGTTTATTTATAAAACTATAAAAAAACAAGTGACAACTATAAAAATTCAATTGTATCTGAATGAATACCAAACAATTACAAGGCCTACACATATTCCTAAAAAAACTTTCATTTTTTTTGATGACCTTTTCGAAATTCCGCCATTAATGTAAAAAGGCTTAAATGAAAGACGAACAAATACTGGATTATTTAAAGGCTGGCAATTATACAAAAGCCGGCGAAAAGCTATATGGCTATTTTCCGGTGGTACAAAAACTGGTATTAAAAAATAATGGTTCTAAACAAGATGCAGAAGATATTTATCAGGAAGCGCTGATCATTCTTATTCGAAAAATTCAATCGCCAGGTTTTATTTTAAGCAGCAGTTTAAATACCTATATCTACAGCGTTTGTCGATTTTTATGGAACGATCAACTCAAAAAGAAAAATAAAAGTATTGAAACCGATATTGAAACGACTTTATTCGTTTTAAAAGCAGAAGAAATTGAAAATGATACTACAGAAAACGAAAATAAATTAGCAGAAAAGGCATTTAACGAGCTTGGTGAAAAATGCAAACAATTGCTTCAACTCTTTTACTTTAACAAGATCTCATTAAAAGAAATCGCAACAAAACTGGGTTTTAACTCTGAAAAAGTAGCCAAGAACCAAAAGTACAGGTGCCTTGAAAAAGCTAAAGAAAATTTAAAAACTTTAAAATCGTTTTCACATGAATAAGTATACAGAAATAATTGACAAATATTTAGGTGGTGAATTATCTACAGAAGATAAAATCGCTTTTGAAAAATTGCTGGAAACAAATCTGGAATTAAAAACAGAATTAGAATTACAAAAACAGATCTTAAAAGGAATTGATCGCGCGGGCATAAAAAACGAGCTGAAAAAAGGTTTCAAAAAAGGATCTTTTAAAGCTAAAAGTGGTAAATGGTTTTTAGGTATTATTATTGCAGCACTTGCAGTTTCAACAGTATTGGTGGTTAAAAACAAATTAACTTGTTCTCAAAACAATATACAATACGAATTAAACGAAGAAAATAATAAACAATGGAATGAAGCGGATAAACAATTAGACGCACAGGTTTTTAATATTACTGCAGATAAGGATACTGTTATTGAAACAAAAGGTGGTATTATATTAACCATACCTGCTAATGCTTTTTTAAATAACAATAGTAATGTAAGCGGAAACGTTGAGTTGGAAATAAAAGAAGCCTTAACACCACTTGATATTATGAAGGCCGGCTTATCAACCACCAGTAATGGACAATTATTAGAAACAGGTGGCATGTTTTATATTAATGCCAGGCAAAACAATACTTATTTAAGCATTGCAAAAAACAAAGGTATATATACCAGCATTCCGGATAACAATCCCGGAAAAAAAATGATGTTGTTTGATGGAAAAAGAATGGAAAATGGCCAGATCAATTGGGTGAACCCAAAATCATTTGAAAGCAAATTAAATACTGTTGATATTTTAAAACTGAATTTTTATCCACTCAATTTTTTAGATTCGCTTAAAAATTTTGGAATAGATATAAAAAATAAAAAATTAACCGATAGCATTTATTATTCGTTTGTTTGTGGTCAGGATCTGACAAAATATGATTACTCATCAGAGGCTATTGATTTTGATAACCTTGATGTGAGAAGTGATTCTCTTAGAACAAAGTCAGTTCAGGTTTTTGGAAAAAAAGTTGACACATTAGTAACTATAAATCGTTTAGATGGCGCTACATTATTTAAACAAAACTGTTCTGTATGCCATAGCACAGGTAAAGAAAAATTAACAGGGCCGGGTTTAGCGGGTGTTACAGATCGTGTACCAAAAGGCAATTGGCTTGTAAATTATATTTTAAACAATGAAAAAATGATCAAAAGTGGTGATACTTACGCCAATAAGATCTATAAAGAAAATGGTAAGGCAGCAATGACCGTTTTTGAAGGACAATTAACAGAAGCGGATGTAAAAGCAATAATATACTATATTGACGATGAAACAGAACTTCAAAAAAAATCGATCAGTTCACCTTGCGAAATAGCTCCATCGCGCATTCATGCCATTTGGGATAAAAAATTTAATAACACTTTATTGGCAACAAAAGAATTTGAAGAGCGTTTGCAGGCCATCTTTAAAACCTGTAATCACAGTATATTGGATCTGTACATAAAAAACATGAATAAAAAAATGTACGAAATAGATAGTATAGTGAGTCAAATGCTTCATGAAGACACATGGGACAGACTGCCTACTTTCAGAGATTTTTATAATAGAAGAGATGGTGGTGTTTCTTTAAACGAAGGCCATATGAAAAAACTACAGGCTTATATGGAAGAGAAAAGGAAAATATATGATGATGCTGTAAAAAGCGCCATGCAAAAATTATACGAAAAAGAAAAGATAGAAGATAAAAAAGCGTATCAACAACGTATTGCACAAAACAATAAAGAAGGCATTCGTATAAATACAGTTTTCCACGAAGAACTTACAACAAATATGAAAGAAGCTTACAGGCAGCTTGGTAAAGAATATAAGCCAACCCCAATCAGAGGAAACTATCTTGGTATTACGCTTGTATCAACCGGATGGAAAAACGTTGATGCCTATGTATTAGAATCTACCTTAAGCAGAACGACTTTAGATTATATAGATAAAGATACAGGCAAAAAAGCAATAATAAGATACGAGCCTTTTAGTGTTACTATTAGCGAAAAAGAAAATTATGACAGAGTTGTAGCCTATCTTATTCCTGATAAATTAAGCAGTTTCCAAAGAATGAAAGATACACTGACTGGTTTTAGAGAAAATCTTAACGAATTATTTTCTTACAGCGCTGTTGTATTTGGTTTTAAAGGCGAAGAGATTTTTTGCCAAACGGTAAAAACAGCGAAGCCCGGCAGTGTAAACGTTAGTCTTTCAAAAATGAGTAGATCTGAAATTGAGCAATACCGGAATTTGAATGCAGGTGCGAGCAGAGATCTTGTCAGCGAATTAAATTACCAGCTTTTTGAACAAAAAGATCAGGATCGTAAAAAAGCAATTGCTAAAAGAGAAGAGCTAAGAAAAAGAATGTGGCCCATTGTTTTTCCATGCAATGCGTATCCGCAACAACAAGCTGTTATCAATAATTAAGCATTTTGAGCAAATAAAATTAAAACATACTTTGTTTATTTTAATTACCTTCACTTAAATTAAAAACCATGGCGAAAACAAAAATTACAATAAATAACAGCGGCTCTGTACGTTTAGAAGGTGAATTTGAAATAGTAGACAAGAACGGAGCCACTTATGATCTTGGCGGAAGAGAAATTGTTTCTTTATGCCGTTGCGGTCTTTCAAAAAATAAACCTTTTTGCGATGGATCGCACAATGGCAATTTTGAACATGAAGCTACTGCTTTTGCTTTACCTCCTAAAAAATAAAGTTTTGAAACAGCCATACCAGGCTCTTTTCTTAAAAATTCAACAAATTTTTGCTGCCTGATGCAGCGTTTTCATAAAAGCGGTGTCTTATAATAAACACCGCTCTTATGAAACGAATTTCCTTACTCCTTTATGCTTTAATACTCATCACAGGTGAATTTAAAGCGCAGACAGATTCTATTAATAAACCTAAAAAATGGAGTCGCGAATTGGCAATAAACATTTATGGTTTAAGCATAACCGGCGGTGATTATTATACTAATTATGAGAGAACAGCAAACAACTATGCCTTTAGTGGTTTGAACATGAAATTTTATAATAAAAAAAATGCTGTCCGCGCTTCATTTGACTATTTACAACAAATTATTGCCAACCGCCGGCTTTACCGCACCCCAAATAATCTTATTTCCTCAAGAGGCGTCCAGCTCTCGGTAGGTTATCAAAGAATGCTTGGTAAAAAAAACCCAGGCCTGTATGTATTTACTGATCTTTCCTACAAACACGCAAACGACATAAGAACCATGCCATCGTATTATCCTTATTGGGATTATTATTACGGTAATACATTATCACGCATCACTTCGGTAGTATACGCTGTTTCGCCAGGTATTGGCATACATATAAAACTGAAAAAAAATATAATGCTCACGCTCGAATCGGCTGCCCAATTCTATTATTCAACAGAAAGAAGTACAGAAATATCTGGAAAGTATAAGATAAAAGGTATTGCTGCTAAACCTTTAAATTGCGCTTTTGGATTTAAATTTTAAAAAAATAAATATGAAAACACTACCGGTAATTTTAATTTCAATTTATCTTTTTACAAGCTGTAAAAAAGATACAAACGCATGTAAAGATTATAAAGAGATAAGCGGGCAGAAACAGCTTGTGGACGTTAGTAATATTAACGCTCCCGAACTTATTGATACTTTAAACAAACACCCTGAGCTACAATTATACAGCTTCAAAACAAGCTCTACAGGATGGGTAGCACGATGTAATATTTTTTATAAACATCTTATTATTTTTACCGAAAACTATCTTATTAATAAGGGATATAATACCGGCTTCATTTATGCATCAGACACCTTACGCCCTCAAAATATCAGCATTTCTTTAGAACCTTTAATTTCTTACCAGGATGCCATTAAAACAGCTAAACAATACATTAATTTTGATCACACCTGCATATCATACAGGCTGGGCATTTACAATACAGATATTAGCAGGCGTGCGCTTAAAAGTTATAAACTTGTCTGGAAAATCGAAGGCGCAAATCATTTCCCTTATGCATTTATTGATGCAGAAAGTAAAACGGTACTTATGATGGATAATGGAATAAGAACCGGCTTTATAGATTAATTTTGTGCTTGACGAGTATTAAAATCTTTTGACAGATCTTGAAACCATATTAGAGCAGTGTAAAAAGAACAATGCCAAAGCGCAGGCCGGTCTTTATAATATGCTGGCGCCAAAATTACTTGGTGTTTGCCTTCGCTATATGGAAGATCGTGATGAAGCAGAAGATGTGATGCAGGATACTTTTGTAAAGATCTTTACCAATATCAGATCATTTAAGGGCACCGGAAATTTTGAAGGATGGGCTAAACGCATAGCATCCAATACAGCCTTAACTGCGCTTAAGAAAAAAAATAAGATTTATTTTGAACGCAATTTAGAATTGGTTGAGAATATTGATTTCTCAGAAGAAGAACAACAGCAATTAAGTATTAATGAGATAATGAGTTGCATGAATGCTTTACCCATTGGCTATCGCACGATCATCAATCTATTTTTAATGGAGGAATTCTCGCATGCTGAGATCGCGGAGAAATTAAACATAACCGAAAGTACAAGCCGATCGCAATATGCGAGGGCAAGACAAGCATTAATGAAACTCATAAAAATAAAAATGCAGCAAGAAGAAGTAAAAAAGGCATAAAGCAATGGAAAGAAAACAAAACATAGAGGAGCATTTAAAACGTTCGTTAGAAGATCTGGAAATTCAGCCAAACATGCGCTCTTTTCACGAAGTAATGCGAAAAATGGAAGAAAAGAAAAAACGCAGACGTTTTATTGTTTTCTTCTGGTTTGGCATCTTATTATTATCTGCTTCTGCAATTTCATTGTACTATACTTTTTCTAATCAAAAAGAAATAGTTTTAAATCAATCTTCTGCTAAAATAGCATCACCAAATACTAAAGAAACTACACTTTTAAAAGAAAAACTCAACAAACTCTTAAAACAAGACGCATCTATAATTACAAATACGGAAAAAAGATTAAACTCTGTTGTTACTTCTATTACCCCTGAAATAAATTCCAAAACAAATAACACTACCCTTAATACAACTTATTCAAACACAAATAAAAGTAAAGGCAGCTCTAATATAAATAACGCTGATTCTAAAAAAATAAATCAGGTTGTTACAATAAAAAATACCGAGCCCAGTATTAATGAAAAACTGCAACTAACAAAAAACGCTGGCGCACAAAACGACGATCTTTTATTTCTACCATCAATAAAATCATCACTAACTATTGACACTACTCAGAAAAGGATAATTTTTATTAGCCAGGATACAATTGAACAACCATCGATTTCCATAAACGATTCTGTAAATGATAAAAAGAAAAAGGTCCGTTTTTACATTGGATTGTCTAATGATTTAAGATTATATAATTACCTCTATTCAAAAAACAACCATTCAAATCCGGTGTATAAAGATGGGGATGATTTTGCCGGACAATATCTTGAAGGCAGAAAAAATAAAAGTCCCTTTTATTTTAATTATGCATTCGGGTTAAAAGCAGGTTTAAATATTCATGAAAAATACGAGGTGTTTTTAGGTTTTGGTTTTCAAAAGTATAAACAAAAAGAAGACCTTTATAATTATGGTCCAATATTAAAAAAGCCCACAACTCCTACCTCCCACTATGATTATGCCTTTGCCGATATGGCTGAAGGTGGCGACAATATCAGTAATTTCAATTATCAGTATTATTCGTTAGAAGTAAACCGAATTTACAAACTATCAAGGAAAATTAAATATAAATTAGGTATTGGCATGCAGGCAAATCAATTAAAAACATCTTCGTTTATTTTTGTTTCAGCGCCTAATGTATATTACGCAACTACTAAAAAATATCATCCTATTTCAAGTTGGACCTATACTGGTAATTTAAGATCAGGCCTTCTGTTTGATGCGGGTAAACGCTGGCAGTTCCAGTTATGTCCAACTGTTTTTTATTCACCAAAGTCTATCTTTAAAAAAGATTATGTGATCAAAGAAAACCCTTATGGCTTTAGTTTAGAATGCCTGGTGCTTTTTAGGCTGTTTTAAAATTTAATTCTTTTTCTTGCAAGCTTATTTCATTACATTTATACTTCAATTAAATTTATGAAAAAGCTATTTATTATTATCAGCTGTTTTTGCCTTGTTTCTTGTAATAACAAAGAAATTAAACACAAAACTGCATCACCTGATCAAAATGCTCATTTTGATAAATACAAAGAGACTTTTGTAGAATCTCTCTGGAGATTATATCCGGGCTGGGCCTCGGGTATAGGGTATCATAAATATGATAGTATTCTTACAATTCCTAATCAACAAAACAGGGATAAGTTACTGGCATTTTCAAAAGCCAATTTAGATTCCTTAAAAACCTTTGATATAAATAAACTATCTGATAATAATAAAACCGATTACTATATGTTGGAGAATTCGTTTAACGAAACCCAATGGTCATTCAATACATTTAAGTCTTATGAGTGGAACCCTGCCGCATACAACGTGTGTGGTGAGTTTGCAGAAATGCTTGCCAACAATTATGATTCACTGGATATACGTTTAGAGAATTTTTATTTAAAATTAAATAATGTTTCGGCTTATTATGAGGCTGCTAAACAAAATATTAAAAACCCAACAGCAGAGCATACACAATTAGCCATAGATCAAAACATTGGTGGCGCTTCCATTTTTAGTACTGATCTTAATGAGGCATTAACAAGATCAAAATTAAGTGATGAGAAAAAAATAGAAATAAAAGCGCGTGCAACTACAGCTATTGAAGCAATTACTGATTATGCAAGCTGGTTAAAACAATTAGAAAATAAAGAAGCGCGTAGTTTTCGCATTGGTGCCGAGCTGTTTAAAAAGAAATTTGAGTTTGACATCATGTCGGGCTACAGTGCAGATCAGATCTATGAAAAAGCCTTAGAACATAAAAAAGAGCTGCATGTTAAAATGTTAGTGCTTACAAAAGAGCTTTGGCCAAAATATTTAAAGGATAAAAAAATGCCTGAAGATAATATGCTTGCCATTCGCGAAATGATAGATGTATTATCTACAAAACATGTAAAACCCGATTCGTTTCAATTAGCGATTGAAAAACAAATTCCTGAGCTGGTAGAATTTATAAAACGAAATGACCTTATTACACTTGATCCCACAAAACCTTTGGTAGTACGCAAAGAGCCTGCATATATGGCAGGTACGGCAGGCGCTTCAATTTCTTCTCCCGGTCCGTACGATAAAAATGGCAACACGTATTATAATGTTGGAAGTTTTGGTGGTTGGGATAAAGCCCGTATAGAAAGTTATTTGCGCGAATACAATCATTATATTTTACAGATCTTAAATATTCACGAAGCCATTCCGGGGCATTACACACAACTTATTTATTCTAATCAATCGCCAAGTATTATTAAATCTATTTTTGGTAATGGCGCTATGGTTGAAGGCTGGGCAGTATATACAGAATTAATGATGCTTGAAAATGGGTATGGTGCTTCGGCTGGATCAGCACAAGCATCTCCTGAAATGTGGTTAATGTATTATAAATGGAACTTACGCAGTACCTGTAATACTATTTTAGATTACAGTATTCATACTAAAAATTTAAATAAAGAAGAGGCTTTAAATTTTTTAATGAATGAGGCCTTCCAACAAAAAGCAGAGGCCGAAGGAAAATGGAAACGCGCCTCATTAAGCCAGGTGCAGCTTTGCTCTTACTTTACAGGTTATACCGAAATCTATGATCTGCGAGAAGAGCTTAAGAAAAAACAAGGTGATAAATTTAATTTAAAAGCTTTTCACGAAAAATTCCTGAGTTATGGAAGTGCCCCGGTAAAATTGATAAGAGAATTGATGTTGAAGGAAAATTAATTCATTTCTCATTTACATTAAAAAAAATAAACAGTGCGATCACCCAAACAACGAGTAGAAATATTTTTTCGTCAGTACCCATTCTCTTTTTAATACTGTGATCAAGCTGTTCTTTTAAATAATAAAAATTCATTGTCCTTAATGCCGGGATAAGGAACACAAAAGAAAAAAGAGAAAGAAAAGAAATGATGACTGGAATATCTTGCAACCTGGCTGCTAATACAAGCGCAGTATAAAATAAAAAACATAAACCCAAAGGTATCTTTCCATCATACTTTTTTTCTTTAGCCAATTTATTGAATTTACTAAAAAGTGAATAGCCGGTAAAAAGAATAAATAATGTTCTGAAACCCGGACTGATATCCATGCTTTTTTCTTCCTTTAAATAACGCCAATGTTTATAAAACCAAAAAAAGGATAAATACCAAGTGATAAAAAACACAAGACCGCAAAATGATGTATCGGCTCGAATCCTGATTCTTGAATTGGCACGATCTCTACAGAAGTTTCGTCTATTGGATCCTGATCTGTCATCTCAATTTTTATCTTTTTGCGCGATCTTCCATTTTAAGGTCATTATCAAACGGACTTTTTGTGAAGGGATGAATTAATTGTTTAACATATCCTTTTGGGTAATTACCTTCATGCACACCGGTACCCTCAGGCCATACATTGCCCGGCAAATAGTACGTACCAAAGATCTTATCAATGAAGGGGAAAATAGTTGCAAAATTCTTGCCATAATATTTGGGATCTTCACAATGATGCCAGTGATGGTATTGCGGTGTAGCAAAAATATATTTTAAGAACCCAAAATTGATCCTTGTGTTGGCATGTATCAATACAGCGTGTATAGCCATAAAAAGAATATAAATATTAAACACCAGTGGGGAAAATCCAAACACATACAAAGGTAAAAATGCTGCGCAACGAGTTACACAAATATCTACAAAATGTGTCCTGCTTCCTGCAAGCCAATCCATATTTTTAGTGGAATGATGAATAGAATGAAAACGCCATAGGTAAACATGCGAATGAAAAAACCGATGTGCCCAATACTGGCAAAGATCAGTAACAAAAAAAGCAAGAAATAATTCCAGCACAAATGGCAAATTTTGTATCCAGTTATGAATGCCACTAAGGCCCATACCCCCAAACACTGCAACTACCGGTGCGTTAATTATCATTCCGAAAAATTGTATAAATAAATGACTGATCACAAAATAAACCAGATCGGTTCTCCAC